>CALHBW010000566.1 GCA_937930625.1 uncultured Saprospiraceae bacterium
TTAAAAATCAGCAAATTACGTATTATTAAAACGACTTTTCGTTCGCCCTGTTTCTATATTTTTATTTCATTTAAAAATAGCATTTTATAAATTAAGAATATTTTAAATAAAGTAAAAAATATAAGTAATCCGTTTACTAAATTTTTCAAGTTTGGTAAACGTAAGCGGAGAACAATTTTTTGTAATCAGCTAAAAACCAGTGCATTACTCACGTTTACTAAACTTTTTGAAGTCTATTGATACCCCACAGAATATAAGATTTTGATTATCAAATAATTATAATTTTAAAAATTAACTTATTTTATAAAAATTTATTTTAAAATTATAATTGATTATCAATGAATTATGAAATTTAGAAATTCAATTCAAATGAGTTTTCTATTCTGTGGGGTATCAATAGACTTTTTGAAGTTTAGTAAACGGGGTACTCAAAGATGTGGGCTATCGTTAGATTTGCAAAATGCCAGCCGACTCGCGCTTGTCCTATGATTTTTAAAACACATTACAGAAACTTTCTTGCGTTCGCCTTGCGCTTGAAGTTCTATTGACAGCCAACTAAAAAAGGCAACCCGATGGGTTGCCTTAATATTAAAAAATCGACAAATGCAGTCTTTTTATAAAATGAATAAATAAAAGTTATTCACTGACTTTAATGAATTTTTCAGAAGAAGAACGCCAATTTGCGCCCTCTATTTGTACAAAATAAGTACCTGCGCTGAGATTTGCCACAGGCAAATTAATCTGATTGACGCCTTTGATAATTTCAATGTCTTGCTGTAAGACAAGTTTACCTGCAATATTCATTATAACAATACTTGCCGGCGCGTCTGTGCCTGAAAATAAGCGTAGCTGTACATCGCTATTTTGTATCGGATTCGGGAAAATATCAAGCGTACCGATATTATCCTCAATACAAGTAGTATTCACCTGAATGATGTCCGAATATTGTGCAGAACCATCTTGGTCAACCTGCTTTAATCGGTAATAATTATCAGCAGAAACCATCATGTAATCCGAGAAAGAGTATTGCTGTAAAGTGGTCGAATTTCCTGCGGCTGTTACTTGTCCAATATCTTCAAAATCGCTGCCATTGAGACTTCTTTGAACGATGACATGAGAAGTGTTTATTTCGCTGGCAGTTCTCCACGAAAGGTCAATTCTACATCCTTCGGCAATGCCGTCAAAACTGATTAATTCCATTGGCAACAAACAACTGGCACAACTGGAAACATTACCATAGACGGTACCTATGGCATCAAATCGCTGATTATTGCTGAGTTCACCGACAAAAGTTGGCGGAAAAACCGTTTCGTGCCATTGAAGCTCGTAACACGCGTCCGGCTCCAATAAATCAAAGCTAACTTGCCCGACTCGTATCCATGCCTCGGAAGTCAGAAATGAACCATCTCCTCCTTGCAATTCAACATTATACGAGACTACCGTATCAAGAGATCCTGTAAGATTGTGTGGAGAATAAAGCGTAAAACCCAGCAGCCCCGGACCACCCGGTACAAAACCGGTCAGGTCTTGGCGGGTAATTGTTGGATTTTGAACAGCACTTCTATTATAAGAAAAACGGTAATTCTGTTCGCTCATAAAAAAACCAGTATTACCATCAGCAGCTTTTACCTCAATATCTACGAGTAAAGTAGAATCATCACACCCTACCGCATTGAGAAAACGGACATCATACTCTGCTTGTGCTTGCACAAACAGTGTAGATAATATGACAAAGAATAGTGTGCTTACATGTTTTAATTTAATCATAACTAATTCGATATTTTTTGAATGTAAATGAACGGAAAAGATAACTTGATATGGTCAAAGTTGGCTATCACCCCGTCAATTTGAACCATTATCCAGACACAACCATGTAGCGTAAAGTGTTTATTGCCAAGCAATTATGTCGTTTGCTCCTGTTTTTGTTTGATGATAGCCAAATGCTGATTTAAGATTCGGAAGTAAATAGAGCTTTTTATGCCCCGACTACAATTTCTTATCTCTATGAAATGTGACGATGATTGAGTGTTTTTGTTCCGATAAAAAAAATGAAAAAGAAAGTGACAGGCACTTAAATGGCTGGTAATCAGTAGTTTTGCACCCTGCCTCAATAAAGGAAAACGTGACAGTTGTTAGGTAGCTATATTATAAGGTGAGAAGAATTTTTGGTTCTTTGACATTTTTTGCAAATTCAATAAAGCTTTGGCTCATGTAGGAAATCAGGTGGAATACAGACTGGTTTTTATTTTAATTTGGATAAAATACTGATAATCAATCCTATAAGATTTTCGAAAACCTTATAGGATTTGGGCTTGCTTCACATTCCACCTGATTTCCTACATGAGCCTAAACTTTCATCTCACGCAGAGTTCGCAGAGAACGTAGAGTACTGATAATCAATTCTCTGCGACCTCTGCGCTCTCCGCGTGAGACACTATTTGCAAAAAACGTCAAAGAATCGAATTTTTCTGATTGTAACGTTTTGCGTTGGTAAAAAAATGATGGTATTTAATGTGTTGATTTTTAACGTTTTGCGAACCTTACTCGGCGGACATTTTGAAAATCTATCGATACCCCACAAGTCCTCAATAAGTCAACTTGGCTGACATTTTGCAAATGGCAGACAAGTTACATTTGTATTTCAAATTTAAAATCAACTAACTACAAAATTTATTTTTAATCATAATTAAAAAATTATATAAAAAAAAATTCATTCACAATAAAAAAATACTTAGTATAAGTATAAATTAATTTTTAGAATATTATTATTTAAACTATGTAAGTGATTAATTTTCAATAAAATAAAAAAATGTTGTTGTCTGCCATTTGCAAAATGTCAGCCAACTCGCGCCACCGGAAAGATGTGGGGTATCAATAGATTTCAAAAATGTCCGCCGACTTGAGTTTGCTCTTCAATTTAAATCACATCATCAACGCAATCCGTTGCAATCAGGAATTTTTTAACTAACCCAAGTAGCAATTTATTGCTACTTGGGTTAATCTTAATTTTTAAGCCTCCAAACTTGAGATAAGGCAGGTGTTTTTGGGCAAATTCGGGATTTGTAATCAACTACTTCGGCACGCGTGATGAAATGCCATTATTCTCAAACCATAATGACTTATCCTGTCCGTTGATGTCTCCATCCAAATTAAAATCAGGCGAAAAGTAATAATCGAAAATACCATTATTCTCAAACCAAATCGTCTTATCCGTTCCTTTAATATCAAAACTTGGAAAATCCGATTGGTCGGCATCGCCTGCGAACATTGTCCATTCACCTGTTGGTAGTTGTTTTTGTCCGAAACTGGTTGGGTCGCGGTAGCTATCTGATGAACGAAAATCGTAGGTCAATGTGTTATTGATAACATCGACGGGTTGGGGCGTCATTATCCCGATGTGATTGCGATGCTCTACGACAATGTAAAGCGGACTCGCTACCACAGAAGTCAACGCACAACGGTCAGGGAAGGTGATACTCCCGTCTTTCATAAGCAAACCTGCTGTTATGCCTACTTCTGTACTTTTTTGAATATCTGTTCGGAAAGAAACCAATACCCAATCCGTTTCATCGCCTGTGTAGTCGGCGTCTGTCCAGCTTGCGCCTTCTGTGCCGGGGTAGTTCCACGGAGTTCCGCTGTAGGGTTGTCCGGCGGGTGTCGGTGTAGCAAGCGCGCTAGCGGGTGTTTGTCCGGGTAGTAATTTTCTGGTGGAAACGAGGGTAGTAAGCATCTCGCCAAGTACAGGCTCATAAGCTCCTTCTAACCAAGCATACAACTCAATATCTACACAATCCGGCTCAATGACGATAATGACCGTTTCTGTATTGCATAGTGAAGGCGTACCATCATCGCATACTTCATAGCTTAAGCTGTCTATACCGACAAAATTTGGGTTGGGCGTGTAGTCCAGATTACCGTTGGGCTGAATAGTGGCTGTACCATTGGGCGGTACTGCCATCGAAACTAAGGTTGTACTCAGGTTATCATTTTCTATATCCAAATCATTTAATAATACATTATCCTGAATAGTAGAATTAGCAAACATAAATAAACTATCCAGCACAGGCACAGGTGCATCATTTATGGGCGCAATATTAATCGTGACGCTTGCTATATCACACAAAGCAGGGTTGCCATCATCGCAAATTTCATATTCAAATGTATCGATACCGAAAAAATCAGGCATAGGTGTGTAGGAGTAGAAACCACCTGCCAGAAGTATTAAACTACCATTTTGAGGCGGCGTAATCGGGGTGATATTTACTGTTAAATTACCACCTTCTATATCGCTGTCATTTGCTATGGCATTGCCTGTAAACGGCGTGTCTTCCGTTGTACTATCCATGTCATTTACGGCAATTGGTGCGTCATTTTCTCCTATGATATTGATGTTGACTGTTGTGGTGCTACATTCGGAAGGTATGCCATTGTCGCAGACCTCATAGGTGAATGAATCAAAACCGAAAAAGTTAGCATTAGGCGTGTAGGTATATGTGCCGTCCGCATTGAGTATAAGTGTACCGTTGCTGACATTTGAAACGGGAGTTGTTGTTACGGTTAGCGTTTGGTTTTCTACATCGCTGTCGTTGGCAAGTACATCTCCTGAAGCAATTGCATCTTCTTGTATTTGTGCAAAATCAATTTGAGTAATCGGTGCATCATTGACCGCATCAACTGTTATTGTGACCGTCGCTTGTGCACATAAAATCGATGTGTCATCATCACAAATTTCATAAGTAAAATTATCTGCACCAAAGAAATTTGCATCGGGAACGTAGCTATACGTACCGTCTGAGTTGAGGGTCAATGTACCATTTGACACATCTGAAATCGGGGTGGTATTGACCGTCAAATTACTACTTTCTACATCGCTGTCATTTGCGGCAACATTGCCGTTAAATGTGACATCTTCTGCTGTGGTGGCGACATCATTTACAGCGACCGGAACATCATTTACAGGAGCGATAGTGAGTGTCACCGTCGCCGTGCTGCATAAAGAAACATCTACGGGAACACCCGTCGTTATGGTTTCGTAATTGATAATTAATTTCGGCGGAGCTGTACCATCGAAAGACTCAGCCGTGCGCCTTCCTGTTCCCTCTATGATGAAAGTCATTGCATTGCCATTCGCCCAATCTCCACGATTGATAATTTCTTGTACAACAGAGCTAATATCTGAACTTTGATAAGTAGTGCCTATCGTCCAAGCGGGAAGATTTGACCATGAAGTGCTGGCACTTGTGCGTGTCTTTGAACTGACGGCAGAGGGTGTCGTGGGAATGGCAAGCGCATTGCCCGTTGCTTCTGCGCTAATCGTCAGCGAGGTTGCTACACTTTGCGCTTCATCTGCCACAAATTCCAAGTAAGCATCTGTCACCGTCGCGCCTTGCGGCACGGCAATATTGGTCATTCGGATGCCAATAGCACTATAGAAGCTGGGGCTATCTTCCATAATATCCAAATCAGAACTTGTGGTTTCAACTGTCCCATCTACAAGTTCTTCTACATCATCTGCACTTGATGCGACTTGCCCGGAGAAATATCCCGGTGTCACTATTGTCGTTGTAAAAGTTGCATCGTCGCACACTTCGTAAGTGAAGCTGTCTGTGCCGTAAAAATCAGGATTGGGGGTGTAATCAAATGTACCATCAGCATTGAGGGTGAGTGTACCGTTGGAGACGTTGCTTTGCGGGGTAGTATTTATCATCAAGTTATCATTGTCGGGGTCATTATCGTTTGTTAATACATTGTTTGACAATGAATTGTCTTCATTTACAGCAAAATTATCATCAACAATATCGGGAATTGTATTGCAGTCTTCTACCGTAATCAGTTGTGTGTAAACTCTGGTACATTCATAATATTTGGTAATTAATTGTAAATTGTATGTACCCGGATTATTCCAAACTACCGTTTGAGCATCTACCGAAAAACTCGAAGGGGTAGCTCCTGATACAAACCATGTAAAGTCCATCTCGCTATAGGCAGAATCTACTTTTATTTCTACCGGAAATCCGGCACAAATCAGATTAGGTATAATGAGATTATTGTCAAAACAAGGCGTGTTTTCGCGTCCGGGTGTACCGTAGGCGGAGTTGATATTGGAGGAGGATTCCCATGAAGGAGATAGTGCATTATCGAAATTTGGGGTAATCAATGAGAGAGTTGGTCCATTGCCATCGGGAATAGTATCCCAGGGTTGGTCGTCATCATAAACGACGTAATCCGATATACATTTATTCGTGTCAAATAGCGTAATACGCTCCCCGCCATTATCCAAACTAAAGCCCCAATCTCCGATATATTGATTAGCATTTAAATGAGGAAATAGAGTACCGAAAGTCGCTGCATCTTCTGCCAAAATTAAATATTCATCCGGCTGAATAGTTGTTCCCGAAGGGATGATAAATTGGCTTTTACCATCATAAAATTCCCAATTGGAAATATTTACCGCGCTTGCATTCGGATTGTGCAATTCTATCCAATCGCCGGGATTGGGTGAATTGGGAGAATTATAATTAATTTCATTTATCACAATTGGTGTGGCTGCAACACTACACAAACGGCTGTTCGTTGCGCCGGGTGTGCCGCAGGAATTATCAGAACGAAACCAACTCAAAGGGTCGTTATTATCAAGTGATGGGTCGAGCAATTCGAGGGAAGGATCATCACCGTCGGGGGCTTCATCCCAGGGGCTTTTATCATTAAAATCAACGAGGTCGATGATGTTATTTTGAATGTCTTTTAAAACGAGTGAATCGCCTTTATTGCTGAGTGTGCCTTTGTATTGGGCATCTGCTGTTGTGCCATAATGTGCGTCAAAAATGAGCTTATTTTCTGCGATGACATAGAATTGATTGGGCGCGAGTGAGCTGCCGAAGGGAAATGTAAATTGTACGCCATCCGTAAATGCTGCAAAGCTCATATCAATGGTCGTATTACCTGCATTTGTGATTTCTATATAATCCAATTCGGGAATAAATGCACCACATGCAATTCCCGGATGATACATAATTTCATTGATAACGATGTCCGAATAATCCTGTGGCAATTGGTAACGCTGTGTACAAATCGCTCCCCACGGAGATTGAATTTGGTTGCCCCAAAGTCCATTGACAAAAATACGGGCAGAAATTGCCGTCGCGCCATTGATGGGAATAGCCCCTGTATATGCAACGGCACTTGGTGAAAAACCACCACCCGGTAAGCGCGGGTCTGTACCATCAGTGGTGTAATAAATCGTGCCTGCACCGTAAGGGTTGGTCAATGTAACCGTTGTACCGGGAGTAACTACGCCTTCCGCCGGAGAAAATCCGGGATTGGGAATGAGTTGGCTATCAATCCAATTCATACGAGTATTGAGCCAATCTTTAAGGGCTTGTGCTTCACCCGCAAGGCTACCGTAACGATAACCGTAACCATTGGTACTTGACCATCTCGCGTTATCTCTGGCTGCCGCTTCCTGTATAATCGCTACGAGACTGTCAATGAGATTATTAATAGTGCTGGTTTGAAAACACCCATCGCGCCTTTGTTCAAACCAGTTGTCGTGCCACTCTACGCGCCAATCGGGGTCTTCTGTCATTCTGCTCCACCAACTAAATTCAAAGAAATCAACACGATTATTACCTGCATTATAAAACCATTCATTGGCTACATTATCGCGCCCGTCATCAGAATTGAGTGTGCGGTCAAAATCCCAGACAGGTCCGGCTTTCATGGGTTCTTCTCTTTCTTTGTAATAATAGCTGCTCAATCGCAAACCGTCGGGGTCTTTGGCGAGGATTCGCATCGTATGCTCAAAAACCCATGAGTCGAGGTCGAGGTAGTTTTTGTAACCTGTATTTGGGTCGAGCCAATTGGCAGAATACAGTGTGTTTTCATAATCTTGGATGTAGTTTCTTAGGTAAGTTTGTTGGGCTGTGGTAGCATCGGCACCCGGTTCGTTTTCTACGATATTTTGACCATTGGCGGTCATCCATGTTTCGTCTCTGTCAATTCTAAACATATATCCGCCGGTCACTTCGGGCGCGTTATTGTCGGTAGATTCAAGTTTCTTGACATCTACACGATCATTATCCCGCTTAATGTTTTCTGTCCAAATATATAAACCTAAATAATCATCGGCATTGATACTTCCGCCATTTTGATTGAGATAGACTTCCACAAATTGGGTACGCGGGGCATAATAGCCCATTTTACGAGAAAGCTCATACATAAACGGATTGCTAATCAAAACTCTGTCGAAACGTCCGGGCGCATATAATACCCAATCCGACTCGGCTGGCATACCGAGTATTTCTACATTGATTTCCTCGTTATTTTCATCCCAAGTTTCCACTTTGAATTGTTTTTTTGCAAAATTGGAGGATGAACTACCGCGAACTCTGATTCCTATGGGACCGGAATAACTTGGCGCATCCGTTGTTTGTGCTCTACCTGAAGCATCAGGTTCTATGAAGGAAGCATAGGCAGTTGTTTGGGCATTTCTGATGATGGTATCTCCGTAACTTTCTATTAAAATAATCGGCAAATCAGAGTCAGCATTAGCAATATTACTCGCTATTCTAACGTAACGCTCAGTCTTGACCGGACTCGCACCACCACCTGCATATGCTACGATAGCATTGATCTGAGTCGTAGAACCAATCGAAATTGGCGAACTGTAGACCGGAGAGCCGGCAGTCGGCGTACTTCCGTTTGTTGTATAGTGAATCGTACCGCCGGGAACTGTCGTGGAAAGTGTTACTGTGAAATTATTCCTAAAAAATCGCCCATCAACTGAAAATGCAACGGGAGCTTCGAGCGCATTTGTATTTACCGAATTGGGGCTTGGGCTGGCGAGTGGGACGAAATTGCCGTCATTGGTATAATTATTATCCGAGCCGGAAAAAAGTCCATAACTCACATCTTCGGCTAAAGCGGGATAATTGAAATCATTCGCAATCGTAGCTCCATCAGGCATCACGAGCGCGAGGTATTCGCCGTTACTTTCTAATGAAAAATCGGTGTGCAAACCACTATTCAAACTTGTCGGATACTTGCCCGATGCCCATACGATGAGGTAGCCATTCGCAGGAATCGTAGCGGCTGGAAACGTCCATTTCGTCAAGTCGCCGGCATCATCTGTCAAGTACCAACCTTGCAGATTAATCGCAGCGTTAGAGGTGTTGCGTAGTTCTATCCAATCTTCATAGTCACCTACACCATCAGCCAATACAGCTTCATTGTCTGCCATTATTTCACTGATATAAACTTGACTATA
>CALHBW010000567.1 GCA_937930625.1 uncultured Saprospiraceae bacterium
AAAAATTGTAAAAAGATAGATAAGTGAAGAAGTGAGAAGAGTGTGACACACATTCGTAGGTTTATAATGTGAAATCAAAAAAATTAAGCCGTATAACAAAATAATGGGAAACTCCGTAATGACTGCTTTAGCTGTCAAGTATATTTTACTACAATATCTTATTATTTCAAAAACAATAACTTACATGGTTTTTGCTACCTACTTGACAGCTAAAGCAGTCATTACGGTATTCACAATCGGCATTTATCAAGCCAACAGATACATTTTAATATTACATTTCTACGAATGTGTGTCACACTCAAATGTAATTCTTATTTCTTCACTAAGAGTATAATTTAGGCAAAGTTAAATGGGTAGCCAGGCATCGTAATTCATGTCTTCATTCATAACCAATACGCCACAAAAAAAGCCGCGCCAAAGGCGCAGCTTTTATATTCTAAGCAGTAGTTTTTACCACAAAACGAATCGCGAATAAACGCTTCATCGAATCCCGACAATTCTACCATCTTTTATCTCTATCACCTCTATCTCTGCGTGGACCTCTATCTCTGTCACCGCCTCTACGGTCACGGTCGCCACCTCTTCGTCTGTCGTCACCACCTCTATCGCGGCGTTCGCGTGGCGGACGCTCTACGTAACCTTCCGGCTTCGGCAGCAGTACCTTGCGCGAGAGTCTGAACTTACCCGAACGTGGGTCGAGTCCGATTAATTTGACCTTAATAATATCGCCGGGATTCACAACATCTTCTGTGCGATTCACGCGTTCCCACGCCAACTCCGAGATGTGTACCAAACCTGATTTGCCCGGCATGAAATCCACAAATGCTCCAAATTCTTTGATAGATTTGACCTCTGCTTCGTACTCATCGCCCACTTCAGGCACTTGCGTGATACCTTTGATTTTTGCGATTGCCATATCCAGTGATTCGCGGTCGGCACTCGCGATAGTAACGTGCCCGTGGTCGCCAACTTCTTCGATATTAATAATCGTGTTGGTTTCCTTTTGCATCTCTTGGATAATCTTACCGCCGGGTCCGATAACTGCACCGATAAAGCTTTTATCGATAATCAGTTTCTCCATACGAGGTGCATGTGGTTTGAGGTCACCGCGTGGTGCGTCGATAGTTTCGTTGAGCTTATCAAGGATGTGTAAACGACCTTGACGCGCTTGTTCGAGTGCCTTTTCGAGTATCTCGTAAGGCAGACCGTCGATTTTGATGTCCATTTGGCAAGCGCAGATACCGTCTTTTGTACCCGTCACTTTAAAGTCCATATCACCCAAGTGGTCTTCGTCGCCGAGGATGTCGGAAAGAATCGCGTAGCGTTCGCCATCCGTAATCAATCCCATTGCGATACCCGAAACGTGCGACTTGATATTGATACCCGCATCCATCAGTGCCAATGAGCCGGAACAAACCGTTGCCATTGAAGATGAACCATTGGATTCGAGAATATCAGACACGATACGAATGGTGTAAGGCATATCGTCTGCACTCGGCATCACTTGACGCAAAGAACGACTCGCCAAATTAGCGTGACCTACCTCGCGGCGTCCCGGTCCGCGCATCGGGCGCACTTCACCTACTGAAAATGCAGGGAAATTATAATGTAAAATGAACTTATTGAAATGCAAACCCATTGCATCATCAACCATTTGTTCATCATTTTTTGTACCTAATGTAAGCGATGCCAATGCCTGCGTTTCGCCGCGTGTGAATACCGCCGAACCGTGTGTGCTTGGCAAATAATCCACTTCTGACCAAATGTGGCGAATATCGTCAGGCTTGCGACCATCAAGGCGTACATTGTCACCTAATACAACATCTCTAATCGCGTATTTTTGAATTTCATTATAATAACGACTGACGAAAGTAGCGTTTTCCTCCATCCATTCTTCGCCGTGTTCTTCGAGCAAGGCTTCCTTCATTTCATCTTTCAATGCCTTGAATTGCTCTTTGCGCTCGTGCTTCTCCGTTGGTGTTTTGGCGATAGTCGTTACTTTATCTTTAATCAGTTTTTCTACTGCTGCTTTGACAACATCGTTTTCAGGAACAGGCACAATTTCGCGCTTCACCGTGGCTTTTGTCCCCACCAATTCGGCGAGTGCCAATTGCGCTTTACATTGTACCTTCACTGCTTCGTGTCCGATACGGATGGCTTCTATAAGGTCAGCTTCCGAACATTCTTTGGCTTCGCCTTCTACCATCATTACATTTTCCATGGTAGCACCAAGGATAATGTTGAGGTCAGCACTTTCGAGTGCCGTTTTGCCGGGATTGACTACAAATTCACCATCAATACGCGCTACACGCACCTCCGAAATCGGTCCGGCAAAAGCAATATCAGAAACTGCCAATGCTGTCGAAGCCGCCAATGCTGCAAGGGCATCAGGCGTAGCCTCGTCATCTGCGGAGATGAGGTTGATAATGACTTGCGTCTCATTCATGTAACCATCGGGGAAAAGCGGACGAAGCACACGATCTACGATACGACAGACCAATATTTCGTTTTCTGAAAGGCGGGCTTCGCGGCGAAAGAAGTTGCCGGGAATACGCCCAACTGAAGCAAATTTTTCTTGATAATCAACAGAAAGTGGAAAGAAACTTTGTCCTTCGCGGGGTTCTTTGGCGGATACCACCGAAGCAAAAAGCATGGTGTTGCCTTGTCGAACCACGACAGAACCGTCAGCTTGTGCCGCCAGTTTGCCTGTTTCGAGAATGACCTCTCTGCCATCGGGCAAATTAAAAGAGGTAGTAGTAGGAATTTGTTTTCCCATGACTTATTAAGTTTAAGTTCAAGTTCAAGTCTAAGTTTAAATCTTATTTTTATTTCATAAAAATAATTTAAATGTAACTCAAACTTATTACTTTCTTTTTAATATAAATGCAAAAAACATACAAACTATGTCGCTTCGGGCAGGGAAACTACAATGAAGCGTATTGGTAAGTAAGCAAAAAAGTGTTCTGTATGCAGAACACTTTTTTGTAATATTTTGCCGGAAATTATTTACGCAATCCGAGTTTTTCGATAAGTGCGCGATACTCGTTAATATCCTTTTTCGCCAGATAGCCGAGTAAACGCTTGCGCTGACCTACCATAGAAAGCAGGGAACGCTGACATGAAAAGTCTTTGCGATTATTTTGCAAATGTTTAGAAAGCTCCGTAATACGGTAAGTAAGTAGGGCTACTTGTGAATGTGTAGAGCCGCTATTTTTTTCACTACCCCCAAATTCTTTGTAAATTTCTTCTCTTTTTTCTTTTGTTAAATAAACTGCCATTTCTTAATTTTTCTTTTTGCTAATTTTTTATCCTTTTAAATTTGGCGCAAAGATACACTAATTTTTTAATTTTTGATTTTTGATTTTAAGATTTTTGAATGATTTATCGAAGATTTTTGATTTTTGATTTTTGATTTTTGATTAATTCATTGTGTTACAAGTTAATTTAAAATTAAAAATATTCGTATTTTTCTCTTTATGAAAATTTAACACACTTTAAATAAAATTAATATCATTTAATCACAGCAATAAATCCATTAATTTTGCGAAGCAAAATCCAATCAAAAATCAAAAATCACCCCATCAAAAATCGTCCATTCGTTCAATCCAGACTTTCAAAGTTCTATCTTTTCCTTCACCCACCCATTTTTGGTGAGCAATACCTACCTTTTCCAATGCTCTGACAGTACGCGTATTTTCCGGGTCAATAGTAGCTATCAGTTGTCGATTCATTTTATTAGCATGTGCATTGATAGCCCGTAGGATTTCAGGCATCAACCCCTGCCCCCAATGAATTTTATAGAGCATATAAACCACTTCCAATTCACCATTTTTAGTGTATTCACTTTCTTTCAATTCAAAATGTCCGGCAAGTTGTTTGTGAATTTCAATTGCCCATATTTCAAAATGTCGGTCTGTAAGGGGTTTTTCGTAGAGTTGCATAATTCTCTCAAACAATTCGAGTGCATGGGATTTGGTCTTACATGGTCCATTACCCATGTAGTGATTAACGACCTTATCCATAAACAAGCTAATCATTTCTACTTGGTCGGCAGGTTCGTATTTTCGCAATAATGTTCGTTGAGTAGTAATGTCTTTGTTGAGCATGGACATCGGATTTTATATTTCTTGGTAAATTAAGGGCATGCAGAGGATTTTTATATAGGAAACTACTCTACATGAGAAAAATTATTTCTGATAATGTATTACTTGTTTTTGCCACGAATGCACTAATTTTTTTATGAATTTATTGATAATTCCGGCTACCCGTTTAAGTTTGCTTGTGGGATAGTACTCGTCTGACGAAGGCTTTTGTGAAATGTCGTGATTGGTCTCATAAAATATTCGCATTGAATAAAGGGATTCGTCTGACGAGTATTCATTTAGGCAAAGTTAAATGG
>CALHBW010000568.1 GCA_937930625.1 uncultured Saprospiraceae bacterium
TGATGAGTATTGCCAGCGAATAGGCTTCTTCTCCCGTAGCACAGCCTGCCACCCAAAATTTTACAGTACGTTTTTTCTGTGAAAAAATAATAGGTAGTATTTTCTGCTTTATTTTTTGAAAAACATGAGGGTCTCGAAAAAAATCTGTGACATTAATAAATATATCTTCACCCAGTATTTGGAGTTCTTGTTTGTGCGCTTTAAGATAATCAATATAGCTTTTGGTTTCGGTGAGTTGGAGTACTTTCATGCGTTTTTCTATACGCCGCATTACTGTTGAATCTTTATAAGGCAAGAAGTCAACAGTAAGTGTAGTCGTTAGTAAGGTTTTAATGTATTGTATGTCTTTTTTTTTGATATTCATGTTGTAGGGGATTCATAGTTAAAAGTTAAATTCTATTAGCAAAGGACAGTATGTTCACCAAATTTGAATTTTGAATGACAAATTAACTTAAATTCCACTTTGTTTTTTGTTGGAAATTAGCATTTAATAAATTAAATACTTTTCATTTTTGAATATTTTTATTCAAAATTCAAAATTGGTAAATACATTAGAGGGAGGGACGGGCAAGGTATAAAAAAAATATCTAAATTAAGGCAAAATAATAAATGAAAAATATTCATATGTCATTGTTTTTTATCTAAATGATGTATTGTGAAAAACATAATTTGATTGCTTGTTTTGGGTTTTTAAAGCAAAAGAGCTTGCTATTCAAAAAAATGCTGTAATATTGCTATATTCGTTAAGTTTTTGTACGATAATCTGTGTTCTGCCCAAACCCATAATGCCTCAATTCATAAATAACTGACAAGTTTATAGTACCTACATGAAAAAAAAATCAGATGACCTATTTCATCTAATTAAATCACTGACACCCAACGAAAAAAGATATTTCAAACTCAGTCGTAAACAAGACGGCGAGACGAACTACCTACGTCTATTTGATGTCATAGACGCTATGGATGATGATGAATATGATGAAGAAATTATTCACGAAAAATTTAAAGGCGAACAGTTTCTTAAAAATTTGCATACACTCAAAAATACCTTATACAACCTTGTTTTGAAAAGCCTACGCAATTCACAAGAAGAAAATTTTGTAGAAAGTCAACTCTACAATTTACTTTCCGAAGCAGCTATTTTGCAAAAACGCGGCTTATTCAAACTCAGTAAAAAACAATTGGAAAAAGCACTCAAAATCGCCCAAAAATATGATAAACAGCTCATCATCTTGGAGGTGCTTCGCCGCCAATTGAGCAACCTCATAGAAACCGGCGTAAAAAACGTCGATGAATCATTTGAAGCACATTGGCAATTGATTAATAATGCCTTAGAAAATATTAATCAAGAATATAGCTATACCCGATTGCATTATGGTTTGATAATTCCATTGCGACACGGCAAACGCCGCGACCCCAAACTCGACCAGCAAATCGCATGGATTACAGAAAGTCCGCTATTCAAAAATCCTCCTGAAACACCACTTACATTTACGGCACAACTGTATTATCTCAATACCTTTGTCGCCTATTTCGCGCTCAAGCAAGATATGGACCAAGCGGTCAATTACCTGACCCAAATTCTCGAATATTGGCGGGCGCATCCCAATATGATAAAACACAAACCCCGACTCTACCTCATTCAACTGAGCAATTACCTCAATTTTAAAATCAGTGCCGAAGTCTATGACGATATAGAAGAAACCGTTCAGGAAATCCAAAACCTCCAACTCCAATCTTTTAGAGACGAAGCAGAGCGTTTTCAGAACGAAAAAAATCACCTGTTGCGCTACTACATCAATACCCGACAATACGGCAAAGCCGAAGTACTTATCCCCAAAATCAAAAAAGGATTAGAAATTTACGGTACAAAAATCAATGAAGCCCGTCTAATTACCATTTACTATCATGCCCTCGTGCTCAATTTCTTGCTCGAAAAACACACCGAGTGTATCCACTGGATAACTCGTATTCTTGACAACGACCGTACAACGCCCAAAAAAGAAGTCAAACAAGCAGTGCGTATTCTTGAGCTGGCTATACACTACGAAATGGGCAACTATCGTGTATTAGAAAGCCTTTTTGAATCCACTTACAAAAAACTTCAACGCAGCAAAGCTCTCATGCTTTTTGAAAAACAAGTACTCAAACACTTCAAAAAACTCGTTAAAAATACCGACGACCAACAGAAAAAACGCAAATTACTCCACGAATTTTTCAATGAACTCGAACTCATCAAAAATGAACGCCTCGTACCCGCCGGGTGCATTGAAATCTACTTCTGGGTAAAAAGCAAACTTGATGAAAAACCTTTACGGGATTTGATATAAGATGAGTTGTTGAGTTGTCGTATTGACGAGTTGTTGAGAGGGTAAACTCTATAACTCGTCAACTCCACAACCCCATAACTCTACAATACATCAGCACATGAAAAAGATTTTATATTTTATTGCAATTAGTTTACTCACGGCATCCTGCCAGTCCAATAGTGGCAGCGAACAAACGCCCTCCAAAAAAGAAGAGATAAACACTGCCACTACGACAAAAACACTCCAGCCCAAACAACTCTACGGCGAATGGCGCAATGTCTCCATGATTATCACTACTGCACACAATACGCCCAATAGTGCAGTCGAAGAATACAAAGAAGAGAATTGGGAAAAAGATTTGAAAATCAAGCCCATCCGCACTTACTATAATGCAGATGGGACGTATATATCCGAATACCGCGACTTAGATAATATTGTTTTTAATACAACTTCCGGGACTTGGGCAACTAAACAAGATTCGGTCGTACTCAACCAAACTAAACCCGAAAAACGCAGTGCCGCTTACCATGTCAACTTCCAAAGTGAAAATACCGCTACCTTTTCCGCTTTATTGGATTGGACAAATAACGGTAAAAAAGACGATTTGTATGTAGGCAAACAGCAAAGGGTGAGTGACCAATAATTTTTGTGTTCATGTTATTTTAGCAAAATATTTCTTTGTTTTGTTAAATTTTAACGTAATTTGCTATTGATTCTGTTTGAAAACACGAAATTTTTTATCACTAACCAATTAATTTATTATTATGTTACCATGGATTATTTCACTCATTAGTGGTGCAGTAGGAGGCAATGTTGCCGGCTCGTTAATGAAAGGCTCTTCACTCGGAACACTTTGGAATTCTGTTGCAGGTATCGCCGGTGGTGGACTTGGTGCCAGCATCCTTAGTATGGTAGGTCTTGGCGCTGCTACTTCAGGCGGTGGCGATATGGGTATGATTGTCGGCAATTTGGCAAGCGGGCTTGTCGGTGGCGGAGCAGTCATGGCTATTATTGGCTTTATCCGTAAAGCAATGAACAAGTAGAGCATTCGCTAAAAAAAATTAAGCGGTCAATTTCTTAGGAAGTTGACCGCTTTTTTATTTTAGGGATAAAAAATTGATAATCAACTGATTATTAGTTTGTAAAATAAATAAATCATAAAAAATGACTTCTTTTTGTAACAAATTCAACATTGAATCGTCATCCTATAAAAATAAAACAACTTTAATATTACAAAATATCAATGTTGATATTCTGTCACTCAAAAATCACTGTGAATCTAGAAAAATATGAGTCCCTTATTTTACCGATAAAAGACAAATTGTACCGCTTTTCACTAAGTATTACAAGAGATGCGTCAGAATCGGAAGATATTATGCAAGAGGTGTTTTTACGGATTTGGGAACAGCGAAGTTCCCTCAAAAATCTCGATAATCCCGATGCATGGTGTATGCGTATGGTCAAAAATCTCGCTATCGACAAGCTACGCGCAAAAAGTCGCCAAAATGTGATATTAGATACGAAAATTAACCCGACAGACCAACATGCCAACCCACACCAACAAATAGAAATAGACGATACCATAGGTCATATCGAAACATTCATCCAAAACCTCCCTGAAAAACAACGCATGGTCATCCAAATGCGCGATATAGAAGGCATGACTTACAAAGAAATCGCCTTTGTACTCGACATCCCGATGGATCAAGTAAAGGTCAATCTGCATCGAGCCAGAAAGCAAGTCAGGCAACAACTCATTGAAAAAGAGTCTTTTGGAATTAGGTAAAATGACGTTTCAAACCCGTTCTCGGGTATGAAGCGCATCGGTGACATTCTGTAAAAATTAGAAGAACATGAACCAACATAATATCAAAATATTACTAGAAAAATACTTTGAAGGCGAAACCAATCTTCAAGAAGAAGCACAACTTACCCAATATTTTCAACAAGAAAATATCTTAGAAGACCTATCTGCCTACTCCCCGATATTTAAATTCTACCAACACCAAAAAAAGATAAAGTTCCCTGATGCTATTCATCAAAACACCTCACAACCGGAAATGAAAAAATCAGCAGTATCAACCTCATAATCTGACTACATGTGTAAACAGGTTCAAAAAAATTAACATAAAAAAACTTTAGTTTTATTT
Source organism: uncultured Saprospiraceae bacterium (assembly GCA_937930625.1). GTDB lineage: Bacteria > Bacteroidota > Bacteroidia > Chitinophagales > Saprospiraceae > JAHDEO01. The sequence continues at coordinate 4,460 of CALHBW010000568.1, forward strand.
GCATAATATTTTTTATTAACTTAATTTTATACTTTATTAATTATTTAAATTAATGTTTTTACTAAGTTTATTTTTTAAAAATGTAGTGTTTGGACTCCGTATTTTGTAACATTACCTAAAATACACCCTCTATCATTCAAGCGCTGCCCAAAAATAAAATACCATGAAGCGAAATACATCTTCTCTCTTTATTATTCCGCCTGATATTGTTTTCCGAAAACATATATGCACATAAGTGCTTGATTATTAATTATATAAATAGGAGAATATATACCTAAATCTTACTTTCGTATTATAGCGCATACTTGCCATGTGGCAGGTGTCGGTACTCACTCTTTTTTTATTATCTAAATATCACTCACCCACTCGACGTAGGATAGGTTATTTTATTGGCATAAGTAATTATTATAGATTATAATTGGTTTATTTATTAAATAATAAAATTAAATTTATGTAATATGCCTATGTCGTAATCCGAAATTTTAAAAGCATAAACCATTATGAAAAATTTTATCTCTACTTTGGCAGTATCTCTTAAATTGGGATATGATGCTGTTTCTCCTCCAAAAAACTATTTATTACCTTTCGCATACAAGCTACTCTTTACCGGATTGTTATTCCTTTTTACACCATTTTTTGTCAAAGGACAAACCTGCACACCGGATGTCACCACCGTCAATGTCACACTTGATGCTGCCGGAGATTTAGTATTTACCCAACCCGGACAAATACAAAACGATACCGGAGCCGAGTGTTGTGACGGCACAGCAGGAGGAAACGTAGATTGCGCCGCTATTCAACTCGCACTGCCTGCCGGAATAGATGCGAGCTGTCTATACTCTCAAATTGATTTTATGAACGACCAAGGCAATATTTACATCGGTTTTGTAGATGCCACGAATGCTTGTTTTGGAGTGACACAATACGGCAATAACTCAATAGTCAGCAACGTCAATTGTGACGGTGGCGATTTGGCAATTACGATTTGTAAGCCGGGCAACCTGACTGTTCAGCCTACCGTTGATGTAGGCTTCAAGTGCGATGTCAACATATCCGCACCAACTGCTCAGTCCATCTGCGATGTAGCTGATATTCCCACTTTGAATGTTACCTTAACACCCACCGAATTTGAAACCGCAGGAGGTAGTTTTGCCGCCTCAAGTAATAGACCGGAGTGTGGAGATTGTAGCGATTTTATGAATAATCTAAGTGATATAACAGTCACAGACAGCGGAGCTATCACCGATGTATGTGATGGTACGCAGACCTTAACTCGCACCTTTATGGCAACTTACTGCGGCAAAACCCTCACTGCCACCCAAGTATTCACAGCTACCGGAAATGACTGTCCGGGATGCTGCGTATTTGAAGCAACTTGCGGAGCTTCGGACTTGGGTACTTACGATTGCAGCACTATCGCCGATATACCCACCATACCCACCGTTATGACCGCCCCAAGCGGAGACATCACAATAGATAATGCCACCGGAGATTACGGTATAGATGTGGGCGATACACCTTGCGGAACGATTATCGTAGCAGTGGAAGACACCCCCGCTACACCCACAGATGCCTGTGGTTTGGCAGATTATACCGTCACCCGTACCATTACAATTATTGATGATGAAGACGATAGCGGCGATTTCACGGCAGGTGAAGAAAGCATGGATTGTGTATATACTTACATGATTGAGGTGGATACCGACCCACCCGAATTTGCGAATTGCCCGGTTGTGGGTGCTGACCCAACGGATTTGGGTTGCAATCCCGAAGCCACTGATTTTCCTACGGATGCCGAATTGATTACAATGGTTGGCGTATCGGATGCTTGCGGAATTATGGATGCGAATATTACGGTAGCCTCGTCGGATTTTGCAGTCGGATGTGTCATTACGCGCACTTATGTGATTACAGCCGTAGATGATTGTGGGAATGAAAATACCTGTAATGTGCTGTATCAATTTATAATGGATAACGACCCGCCAACGGCTGCAAATTGTTTTGTTGATGGTAATGACCCCGAGGATTTGGATTGTAATCCTCAACCTGCTGCCTTCCCCGGTGATAATGAATTAATTACGATGGCTAATATACAGGACGGATGTGGCGTTGTTACTCCAAATATAGATGTTAATTTTATAGATGCTGTCGAGGGCTGCGTCACTATACGAACTTATACCGTTCTAGCAACTGATGATTGCAATAATGTGAGTTCATCCTGTAATATGGTTTACCAGTTTTCAATGGATAATGCCCCACCCCTAATCGCAATTCCCGCAGATGAAAACTTGCCCTGTTCACTTACACCTCCCACTGCTCCGGCTACCGTTGCGGTGACAGACAATTGTGATGTCGATACCACTGCGCCATTATCCGACACACAAATCAGCGGAAATTGTCGGGAAGGATTTACGGCAGTCTTTACCTACGGTCCGGTGACAGATGCTTGTGGCAATACCGCCCCCGCCCAATCTTTCACTATCACCACGACACCCTGCGGATGTACAGACGATACCAGCATAGAAATGTGCGACGACAACGACCCCTGTACCGTAAATGATATAGAAACTCTCGCTTGCGACGGTTCGGTATGTGTACCTTGTGCGGGCGAACTTATCGGTCCGCCAGTACCCTCGCTCACCTGCCCTGTCGAATTGAATAAATGTGCCACCGATGGTAGTAATATCTTTGACTGTATGTTTGAGGATACCAATGGAGTGACGCAAGTATTGGGTTCTGAAGCCAACCCAATCATTGGTGGTGCCAATCCTAATGTGGTCAGTAATGCGGGTATTATTGATGCTTCGGTATTGAATGTAGGTACGTACAGTTTTACGCTATCCTACGAAGCACCTCCCGGCTGTATTAGTGAGCCTGTTACTTGTACATTTACCGTCATCAATCCCAAATCTGCGAATGCGGGTTCATTTCCGCGCAATTAAAT
>CALHBW010000569.1 GCA_937930625.1 uncultured Saprospiraceae bacterium
ACAAAAATAGGGTAGGCAATTATACCAGAGTTGCAAGGCGAATGCTTTAGTCTAAAGTGAGTATTTGAGTGTTCAAACACCGATTTTTTATAAAAATATTCGCCTTGCAACTATCTCCCTATTTTACTCGAACACCTCCAATTGTTAAATGATGTTAATTATCACAAAAACCACTTGTGTTTAGGCATGTTAATGAAAAATTTCATATATTGAGAGTTCATTTTCAAATTCATTTACCGCCCGACAAACATTCTTGAATGTTAACAAAGATATGCGATGTATTGCCACATTTCAAACCGAGTCATCTCTATGAGAAAGGCTCTGAGTACGAAATTTATCACCTAAGCTCTGCATTCAAAAGAAGAACTACCCGAAAACGTTTTAATAACTTTATTCAACCCTATGATTTAAGCACACTTCGTTCCACCGGATTTACGGGAGGTTTTATTTATATGATTTTTGTGGTTCTTGATTTTTTCATCAATCCGGAAGCCTTTACTCAAATTGCAATTATCCGTTTATTGCTTGTCACTCCGCTTTCCTTGATTACTTTATTTCTGACTTATATCAAACCGTTTAATGAAAAAAACAATGCAAGCCAATGGTTGGGTATTACGATTCTGACCATAGGGCAATTAGGGCATTTTGTAATGGGAACACTGCCGGGTGTACATGAATTTTACATCTTGGTTTCGACAATAGTGCTGCTTATCGTGGGGAATAATTTGATGCCTACACGGTTTTGGTTAGCTTTTTATGTGAATTTGCTATACTTGATTTTTTTTCAAATTACATTATTTGTACACCTTTCTGCAGATTATACGACTATTATTTACCAAAATTTCATTCTTGTTTCGGTCATGTTCGTCAGTCTTCATGCTTGTTATCTGCGAGAGCGCAATAAATGTTTGCTTTTTGTGGAATTTGATATTGCCAATAAACGAAAAAAAGAGTTGGAAGCCGTCAATAAAATCCAAGAAGAATTACTCAGTAGTCTTGACTATAAAAATAAAGAACTCGAACAATTCGCTTTTGTCATTTCACATGATTTAAAATCACCTCTGCGCGTTATTTCCGGGCTTTCTTCGCTCATCCAACGAAAAGAATACGAGAAAATCAGCCCGCAAAGCCGTGAAGATTTTGATATGATAAAAGACCAAGTGCTTCAAATGGGAGCGATGATAGAAGGCGTATTGGAATATTCGCGAATCGGACGAAAGGATGGTAATGACAAAGCGGTAGATATCGTTCCTATTTTGGAAAGCATAGCACTAAGCACCGGAAAACAAGATGATGTCAGTATTGATTTTCCTAAAAACATTCCATCGCTAAAAGGCTCAACCATCAGATTCAAACAGGTCTTTCAAAACCTCATCAACAATGCCATCAAGTATAACGATAAACCGCATTGCAAAATATCAATAGCAGCAAAAGTACAGGAAGATTTCGTACAATTTAGCATACAAGATAATGGACCCGGCATTCGCCCCGAATACGCCGAACGCATTTTCCGACTTTTCCAAACCCTCCAATCAAAAGAAAAAAATAGTACCGGTGTAGGCTTGGCTATCGTCAAAAAAATTATTGATTTTTATGAGGGGAAAATTTACTTGGACACTCATTTTGAGGAAGGCGCACGCTTCTGTTTTACCCTGCCCATTTATCACGACAATTCAATATCGACTGAAATAAATCCCGAAATTCACGTACCTTTGCATGCCAATGAGTGAATTATGAATGTTGAATGAGTGAATTATTTTACTTGCTTTATCGTTTATAAATTTATTCAAAAATAATAACAAAATCATGTTTTTCATATCTCTTTCCGAATTACAATTCATATAGCGCGTCTTGCCATTCAAAGGGCAAAACCAATCCGCCCGTACATTCATTCCAATTAAGATAATTCACGCATCGAAAAACATTGTCGCATTACAGCATTATCGCATTGACGCATTTTAATTCACTCATTCAAAATTCACTCATTCACTCATTAATACCATGTTAGATAAATTAGAAGCGATAAAAGAACGCTACGAATATATAGCTGAGCAACTCACTGACCCCGAAGTGATTTCGGATATGAAACGCTATACGAAAATCAGCAAGGAATACAAAAATCTTGGTGAAATCGTAGAGGCATATCATAAGTACAAAGACCTGCTCGGCAACATAGCCACCAACAAAGAACTCCTCCAAACCGAATCGGACGAAGAACTCCGCGAAATGGCAAAAATGGAGCTTGACGAGTTGGAGCCGAAAGTTGCGCCAATGGAGGAAGAAATCAAATTTCTCTTGATACCGAAAGACCCCGAAGATGAGAAAAATGCGATTATGGAGATTCGCGCAGGTACGGGTGGCGACGAGGCGAGTATTTTTGCAGGCGATTTGTATCGGATGTACACGCGCTATTTTGACAGCCAAAAATGGAAGCATGAAATCCTTGCGGTTACTGAAGGCAGTGTAGGCGGATATAGCAAACTCGTGATAGAAATCAGCGGCAAGGATGTATATGGTACACTCAAATACGAATCGGGCGGACACCGCGTACAGCGCGTTCCCAAGACCGAATCGCAAGGGCGTGTACACACATCGGCGGCTACGGTGGTCGTGATGCCACGCCTCGAAATGGAAGATGTCAACGTCAACAAAGCCGACCTTTCTTGGGATACTTTCCGTGCAAGTGGTGCAGGTGGTCAGCACGTCAACAAGACCGAATCGGCGGTGCGCGTCACGCACGGACCTTCGGGCATTGTGGTGGAGTGCCAAGACGGACGCTCGCAACTCAAAAACCGCGAAATCGCCCTCGACAAACTCTATGTGCGCCTATACGAGCGTCAGCGCGAAGAGCATGAATCGAAAGTCGCCGGAGCGCGAAAAAGCCTCGTGGGTACGGGCGATAGGTCGGGCAAAGTCCGTACTTATAATTACCCTCAAAATCGCGTAACCGACCATCGTATCAATCTGACACTGTACAAACTCGGTACTATCGTAGATGGTGATATTCAAGGCATTATCGACGCATTGCGTGTGGCAGATAATGCAGAGAAATTGAAAGAAGGATAACTGATTCAAATTCCAAAAAACAAAATCCAAATTCCAATTCAGACGTGTTTTGCGTAATATTTTTTTGGAATTTGTTTTTTGGAATTTGGAATTTGGTGCTTGGAATTTTCTCAAAGAGGTGAGCAAGAAACCCCTGACATGATACTTGGAGTTACAGGACTTGACCGTGTAATACTGCCAGAGGTTTCTTGAACGAACTTCATGAGATGCTTCCGTTTTCGGAGGTTAATAACTTGGGGACATCAATGATGACCGTAGTCCCGTTGCCGGGTGTAGAATCTACGTCCATACTGCCCCCAAGGTGCTTGACACGAGTGCTAATTCTTTGTAAACCGATGCCACCATCGGCTATTGCAGCAGTGTCGAAGCCCTTTCCGTCGTCTTCGACTAAGATGTTGAGGCTGTCACCATAATCGGTCAGTTGGACATGGGCTTCGGCTGCTGATGAGTGCTTAAGTATGTTTTGAAGGAGTTCCTGAATGCTTTGATAGAGGGTTAGTTCTTGTTGGTGGTCAAGGCGTTCTTCAAAGGGGGTGGCGTTGAATTGGAGTTGGGTTTGTGGGGTCGATAGTTTTTCACAGAGGTCTTCTATCGCAGGGGCTAAACCGAATTTTGCCAACATGGGCGGCGATAGGTCGTGGGATATTTCGCGGCAGATTTCGTAGGCTTCATTGAGCAAACCAAAACCTCTGACAAATACCGCTTCGTCTTCCGGCGTTATGTTGTTTTTTACGGATTCAAAGTGCATTCGCGCAGAGACCAAACCGCTACATACCGAGTCGTGTAATGCAGAGGCTACTTTGGTGCGTTCTTGGAGTTTGGCGTTTATTTCGGCGTTAACGGCGTTTATTTCGGCATCTTTTTCAAGGGTTTTGACGACTTGCTTGTAGAGTTTTTGCTCTTCTATGCGTCTGCCTTCGGTTTCTTTGCGGAGTTGTTCTTCTTGGAGGCGTCTCTTTTTTTCTTCTTCGTGGAGTTTTTTCTTTGAACGGGAATAAAAGAAAAGTCCTAATGACATAATTAAGGCAGATAGCATACCTGTTGTGAGCATATTTTGTCTTTGTTGGGTTTTTTGTTGCTCTACTATTTCCAATTTTTCAGCTTCCGCTTTTTCTTTTTCAATTTTATATTGACTGATTATTTTTTGTATTTCAATGTCCTTTTTCTTGTTATTTAGGCTGTCTTTATAAGCAATGTAATTTTCGTAGTGGTCAAGGGCTTCTTTGTTATCACCTTTAACTTTAGCTACTTTGTAAAGGACAGACATCGTGTTTTCCAGTACTTTGTAATATTTCAAGTCTTTCCCGTATTCAATACTTTTATCACAATACGACATAGCATCTTCATATCTTTTTTGTTCACAAAGCAATTCACAGAGGTTGGTGGCTGTTACTGCTACGCCTCTTTTGTCGGATGATTTTTCTTTTGATTCAAGGCTTTTTTCGTAGTATTGAATGGCTTTTTTGTACGCTTTCTTTTTTAGATATGTTGAACCGATACCATCATAGATTTTTCCTAAAGAATATTGATTATCAATAGTTTTATTAAGTTCGATACTTTTTTCATAATGCCTCAAAGCAGCATCTAAAGAGTCCATTCTTAAATACATCCCGCCTATGTCTTGATAAGTTGCGGCGAGTCTTTCTATATTTATTTTTTCCTCTGAGATTGCTGCTCCCGTATTTCTTATGGATTCTGCCTTTTTGAAATAAGTTTGAGCATCCTCAAATTTTTTGCGAGCCGAAAACACACAGGCTAGACCATTGTAAGTATCGCCGATTTCTTGACTTTTTGGATATGAAATTTCTCCGATTTTAAGACTTTTGACGTAATACTGAACTGCCTCATCATATTTTCTTTGAAATCTATAAATATTCCCAAGTAAATTAAGGAGATTAATCTGGTTAAGAAGATTTTCATTTTCTTCTTCCAGTCGCAGTGATTCAAGACAATCGACAATAGAACCTTCATACTCTGCTTTTTGCTTTTTTGCCATGCAACGGTATTGTAATGCTATTGCTCTTTCTGCGTATGAATCATCTAGCATATTTATAATGCTATCCAAAAGAACAATGGTTTTATTGGGATTATCTACTACGTAAAAATAGGCAGAATCCAAAATATGCTGAATATCCTTCAAGGGCAATGTTTCACTCTTTGCCTTGCTTACAAGAACGTTAAGCAAACACATACCCAACAAAACAATATATCCACATTTTTTCATAACTAAGCAGTTTTCAATATACTTACATTTTACCCCGTAGTTACTGCCATACTCCTCATAGCACTTCTAATATCCAGATCTTCTTTCGATGAAAGCAATGTGATTTTAGCAGTTGTTTTTCCCGATGCAGGAGGGTTTACATCTGAATCTTCAATAACGATGGCTTCTATACCATAATTGATATTAGCTGGTGGATTTACATCTGAATCTTCAATCACAATAAAATCAGTATCGTTGATTTCAATTTCATCATTGAAATTTCCACTCGATATAATTACCTTGGCTTTATCACCGACCTCATCTTGATAGCGTATTGATATTTGTCTTAGTGGTTCATTAGTATCAATACCATTATCAATTCTATAAATAGTCTTGCCCGGAGTATTTTTGTCAACTGTAAGTTCACCTAAATAATTTACGAAGAAATCAATACTTATATCACTGTTTCTGTCGCTTTTTCTTTCTAGTTTGAGAATTGGACGAGTCATAAATTGTCAGTTCGTTAGTTTGTTAGAAAATTACAATGCAAAGGTAAGGCAGCATCATTGACTATCCTACACCCCAAATAATGAAAAGTATAACTCACCATAAGTAATGTTTTCTAACCATTTACAGTGAGTTTCTAAATTAATAAGATCTAGTGTTGAAAAATAATATTAAATCACTGAACTTTGTATTGCTAAAAACAATTATTAAAAGAGAGAACAAATAACTCACAAAAAACACCTTTTATAACTCTGGTTATAATTGTCTTTTGCACCCGCACCACACTTACGAGGCATTAAAATAGACGTTAAACATAAGAAAAACTTATGTGTTTTCGTTTATATAATTCAAAAAAATAAAAACCTCACTTTTTATGAATGCTTTTGATATACAAACAATGATAAAAGTAGCTTTGGTGGACGACCACCAATTGATGATTGACGGCATACGATTACTATTGAAAGATTATGCCGACATAGATATTACGGTAACAGCCGGTAATGGTAAAGAATTTATCAAAACCCTTAAAAATCAAGAAGTTGACATCGTAATGCTTGATATCAATATGCCAAAAATGGACGGCGTAGAAACCATCAAAGTCCTAAAAAAAGAATTTCCTGCCATCAATACCTTGATATTATCGACTTTGGATGATACCAAATTAATCAGAAAAATGCTCGAACTCGGTGCGATGGGTTATGTCCTCAAAAATACATCCGGCAACGAACTCAAACGGGCGATTGATACCGTACACAACGGCGATTACTATTTCACGCCTGCCATACAAGGCAAATTATTGGCATTGCCCCAACAAAAAAAGGAGAAAAAAGAAAGGAAAAACTACACCCGCGAAGGACACCACGCCGCCCTCACCAAGCGCGAAAAGGAAATTCTCAAACTCATCGCCGAAGAATACACCGGGCCGGAAATGTCTGCACACCTGCACATCAGCCTAAACACTGTCGAGACACACCGCAAAAATCTCGTCGCAAAACTCGGCGTAAAAAGCAGCATCGGCTTAGTGAAATATGCCATCAAACATGGTTTGGTGGATAACATATAATTTCATTTCGTCTATAAACCCCACATTTCTCTCTAAACAATTTCCAAATTCATAGGAATACGCATATTTCGATAGGATAAAAGAGGTCAGAAGTCAGACCGCCTTGCTGTCAGAGGACAGATAGGCTAACTTGTTTATCTGTCTTCTGACAATAAAATGGTCTGACTTCTGACCTCTCAATAATTATTCATCAAAAAGCAATATAACTATGAATTTAGGCAACTTAATCCACGGAAATATCGGACTCATCCACTTGATATTTGCTGCTATTGCACTCATTGCGGGTACGGTTGTACTCATCAAGCGAAAAGGCAGTAAATTTCACAAACAAGTCGGCTATATTTACGCGGCATCAATGGTCGTGATGCTCATCACCGCGTTTATGCTGTACAATTTGTATGGTAGTTTTGGGATATTTCATGTATTGGCGGTGGTGAGTACATTGACTTTGGCGGCTGGCATGTTGCCTATGATAATGAAAAAACCTACAAATGGTTACATCGCACTCCATTGGAATTTTATGTATTGGTCAGTGTTCGGGCTGTATGCTGCTTTTGCGGCGGAGACATTGGTTCGGATTCCGCAAGTCGTCATCGAAAGCGGTATTCCAAATACAGTTTTTTACAATATGGTTGGCATTGCTGTGGGGATTGTCATGGGAATCGCTTATTTTGTGCTAAATCGCAAAAAGAAAGATTGGCAAAGGTTTGAAAAACAACAAGAGGTTGCCAATGAGTGAATTTTGAATGAGCGAATGAGTGAATATTTAATACGTCAATGATATTTACTCATTTAGTCATCTATTCATTTACTCATTTAAAAACCATTGTAGCATTTCATCATTTAAGCATTGTAGCATTAGAATATGGAAAGAGATTACGTACTCGGCACGCACGAAGATGAACTCCAACGACTTGGTTTACAGCACTATATCTGGCGACCACATGCGCTAAAATGTTGGAACGAAACAGGAATTACGCAAGGCATGAAGGTATTGGATATTGGCGCAGGACCGGGTTATGCCACATCGGATTTGGCGGATATTGTGGGTACAACAGGTGAGGTCGTCGGTATAGAAAGGTCGAGCAATTATTTGCAACATTTACGCGAAAAACTCGCGCACAAAACAAATGTCCGTGCCTACGAAATGGACATTATGAAAGATGATATTCCCGAAGGTGATTTTGATATTTCGTGGTGTCGTTGGGTCAATTCTTTCCTGCCCGACCCGTCCGTATTAGTTCGCAAAAATTATGCGGCACTCAAAAAAGGCGGCAAAGCCATTTTCCACGAATACGTCCATTACGAAACTTGGCAATTCATCCCACCAAGCCCACCGCAAGAAGAATTTATACAAGAAGTCATCAAAAATTGGCGCGAAACGGGCAGCGAAACCAATGTCGCAAAGCAGCTTTCAGAAATGCTTGTCCGTCAAGGTTTTGAATTGGAAGCGGTGCGTCCTTTGGTCTTTACTTTGCGTCCGCACGATTTTATGTGGCAGTGGCCCCTGAGTTTTGTAGAGGTCAATTTGGCGCGTCAATTAGAACTCGGCAGAATCGAAAAATCTTGGGCAGACAGCGTGATGAATGCCTTTGAAAGCCGTACAAAAGACCCCAATTCGGTGATGATAACGCCGATGATGTTGGAGATAATAGCGGTGAAGAGTTGTTGAGTTGTCGAGTTGTTGAGTTGTCGAGTTGTCGAGTTATCGAATTGTTGAGTTATCGAATTTCATCAACTCGACAACTCATCAACCCGTCAATTCATCAACTCAACCAAACAATCCTGTAAGGTAAACGCGTCTGTTTTTTGCGGTTTTGGGGCAAAATTTCCATATCTGTCAATGATAAAATACGCCGGCATTGTGCTGACATTGAAGGCCTTGGCGATTTCGGAATCAATACCGCCTTCGGCGAAAAGATGTACGCCGCTTAGGTTGCGAAAGCGGACAGATTCGCGCCACTTTTCGGGTGTTTTTTCCAGTGAAATATGAATAAATACGACATCGCTGCTCGGAAGACGGCGTTGTACGGTTTTGGTCATGGAGATTTTGGAGAGGCAGGGCTGACACCATGTTGCCCAAAAATCTACATAGACGACCTTTCCTGCAAAATCATGTAACGAAACTTGATTGCCGTTGATGTCCTCCATCGTAAATGAAGGTGCGGGACTTCCCACCGCAGCGCGATTTTTTTGATTGAATAATATCTTTGGTTCGACTGCATAATCTTGATATTCAATGTCTTTGACAAAATCATTGTAAGCATCCAACATCAAATACAAATCCGTACTTTTCAAACCACGTATTAAAATATCCGACTGAAAAAAGGCGCGGGTCTTACCGTAGAGTTCCTCTTTTGCCAAGAAATATTGCCCTGCAAAATGATTATCGTCCGGCGATTCGTCGGTAAAAAAACGGTAATCTATCCAGCCTTTGATGAACTGCCGATAGGTCGGATTGCTCACCAAATCATCGTCATTTAGCGCGATTTCATGTACAAAGTCAAAGAAATTCGCATCTATATCTTTATTGCCCGACGCATAGCCGTAAGTCAACATATAGTGCGCCCATTCATACTCCGCATAGGCTCGCAATTGCTTGATAAACATAGGCGAAACATCAGGAAAACTTCGCGCATACCCATCAATCGTATTCAATTTATGCTGCTTAATGCTCTTCACATAAGAAGCAAAAGAAGAGGGATTCAACAGGAAAATTTTCCCATAAATATCCGAAGGAACTTCATAATACAGCGTTCCTTTTTTGTATTGTTTTCGCTTAAATTTGCTTTGTTCGGGAAATTGCCGCATGTAAGTCTGCAAGAGACGATTGTTTGCGCCTTCCGCCCCTTTGAAATAGACAGTTCGCCCGAAATTTTTCGCATCAGCGTCCAACTCAATGTTGTTGCCCGGCTCTACATAAAGGCGCACCCAATCATTAGGTCCGTATGAAAGCGCGACAAATTGCGGTTCGGAAATCGGAATCAAAAATTGAAATTCATTATCCTCATTCAATTGAGTATCAAAAGAATACTGCGGCATATTGGGCTGCGCCTCATCTATTTTCAGGCTGATTTTTTCCCACGAAGCCCCGTGCAGTGTACCGCTGATTTGGATATTGCCCGTTTGAGCGATAGCCGATTGATATATCAATACTGCACATAGCAAGATTAGTAATTTATGCATGATAATAGTGAGTTTTTAGAGAGGGGGCGTTCTTTGTTCATGGTGCTTTTTCTTCGCTTTATTAATAAAATATAATTTTTTATTTGTATTTTTTTAATTACGTAATTTGTTTTAAATTAATATTTAATTAGACAATATCTTTACCAAATTTTGAATGATAAATGAATTTAAAATTTACTTTGTTTTTTGTTGATAATTAAAAATCAACAAATTGAATATTTTTTATTATTCAAAATTTTTCATTTAAAATTCAAAATTAGCGAACACATTGAATTAGAACAAAGAACATAAAACGAAGCGCACAAAAGTTTGGTGGGTAACAATTGGTAATATATTTTTTTGTCATACGAGCTAATCGCGTGAATGTTTCATTGAAATGCTGTTTTATTTACTTTGGTTCAGCAAAAAGTCTTATATTTACTTTAAAATTACAAAATCAAATGACTTATGAATGATACCAATAAACAACGCAAGGATATTTTTTGGAAAACCATCATTGAAGTGATGATAAAGCCCTTTATGTATTTCTTCTTTCCTACACAAGCCCATATGATTGACTTTTCAAAAGGTGTGCGATTTCTGGACAAGGAATTTAGCGAACTTTTCCCTGAAATGTCAAAAGATACTAAGGGACGACGCGCCGACAAACTCGTAGAATTTGCCCTCAAAAGTGGTGGTACGGTGTGGATTCTCGTTCACATAGAAGTGCAAGGATATGTGGATGCGGATTTTGCCAAGCGAATGTTTGAATATTACTATCGCATTCTCGAAAAATACGGCAAACGAGTAACAGCAATCGCCATTTTTACGGATGATAGTCCGAGTTTCCATCCTAGCGAATATCGTACCGAACTGTGGGGAACGGAACTTGTTTATCGTTATAATACCTATAAATTATTGGATAAAACACCTGCGGATTTTGCGGATGCGGGTAATCCATTTTCTATTATTATGGAAACGGCGTGGTACGACCTCAAGCGCAATAAATCAAAGCGTAAAGGGTTGATAAATTTGAAGTTACAACTAATTCGTCGCTTTCTTGAATTGGATTATTCCAAAGAATACATCTATAAAATCTTGGAATTTATCGGTTTTTATACTAAATTTGACAACAAAGCGGATAAAATTCATTTTATAAAAGAATTACATTCAATCATCAAACCAAATAATATGACTGTTGCTGATATTATACACGAAGAAACTAAAGATATAAGGGATGAAATCATACAAATTCTGGCAGAATCAGAAATAGAAGACCAATTAGAAGCTAAAGATAGAGATAC
>CALHBW010000570.1 GCA_937930625.1 uncultured Saprospiraceae bacterium
AACCTGTGGTTTGGTACAATGAATGGCTTGACAAAACACACGCTTTCGCAGAAAAGTCGTGAGGTATTGCCGCCTGTTTTGCATTTTGAGGATATTACTTTGTTTTATAAATCGCTTTCAGAAACACCTTATAATGAGTGGCTTGCGTCGTCGGGCGGTTTGCGTGAGGGTTTGGAATTGCCGTATCGTCAGAATCATTTGAGCTTCGATTTTAAGGCAATAAATTTGAGTGCGCCGGAGTCGCTTCGCTATCGTTGGAAGATGGAAGGGGTGGAAGAAGAATGGTCGCCACTCTCGACGCGGGAATCGGTGAATTATTCGCAACTTTTGCCGGGAGAATATACCTTTACGGTGCAGGCGGTGACGGACGATAATTTGTATTCTGAACCGATTTCAGCTTCTTTTTTGATTCAAAAACCGTTTTGGCAATTGCGGTGGGTGCAAGCATTGGCAGCGGTGTTGGCGGCTTTGTTGATTTTTCTTTTTGTGAGAAGTAGAATCAGAGCTTTTCGCAAGAAAGAGGAAGCAAAACGCCAAGAACTCGAAATGCAAAATCACGTCTTGGAATTGGAGCAAAAAGCCTTGCAATTGCAGATGAATCCGCATTTTATTTTTAATGCTTTGAATAGTATTCAGTCACTCGTAGCTGCTAAGGAAAATTTGACAGCACGTAGTCAGATTCACAAATTTGCGGCATTGATGCGAAGTATTTTATCTAATTCGCGGAAGGAAAAAATCACCTTAAAAGAGGAAATTAATACATTGGATAAGTATCTGCGAATGGAGCAATTTTGCCAACCCGTTCCCTTTGATTTTGAGATTCAAGCACCTACGGATGTGGATGCGGAAGAGATTGAATTGCCGCCGATGTTGTTACAACCTTTTGTCGAAAATGCGGTGATTCACGGTATTTCGCATTTACAAAATAAAAAAGGGAAATTGGTAATAAATTTTTCGATAGAAAAACAAAAAAATAGTTCTGATAAATTACTCCTATGCCAAATCCAAGACAACGGCGTAGGCAGAAAACGCGCCGCCGAACTCCGTCAATCCAAACAACCGGGACATCAATCCGTAGCGATGGAGGTCACTCGTGAGCGATTGGAAGCGATGAAAAATGGTGCTTCCTATACAGCTTTAGACATCCAAGATTTGGCGAATAATCAAGACGAAGTGCTGGGTACAGTAGTATTTGTGCGGATGCCTTTGGAAGTGAGTTTTTGAATTTGAAATATCCAATTATGACTGCAATATTGATAGATGATATGCCCCAAGCCCTGAAAGTCCTTCAAAGTGATTTGAATGACTTATTCCCTGATATTCAAATCATTGGAACAGCAGAAAGCGTCGTTTCGGGTGCAAAACTCCTCCGACAGCAGCAGCCCGACCTCTTATTTCTCGACATTATGCTGGGCGATGGTACAGGCTTTGATTTATTGGAAATTGTTCCGAATATTAATTCAAAAATTATCTTCGTGACCGCCTACGAAGAACACGCTATTCGTGCCTTTCGATTTGCCGCAATTGATTATCTTTTGAAGCCTATCAATCCCGAAGATTTGCGCGATGCCGTACTTCGTGCGCGCCAACAAATCAGTCGCCCTGCCGAAAGTATCGACATTCTCAAAGCCACCATGAAAAGCCCTGATACACTCCCGACACGCATCACATTACACACACAAGAGCGCATCGCAGTCGTCAATATTGATGACATCATTCGCTGTGAATCCGACGGAAATAATACGATTTTTATGCTTGCTTCGGGTGAAAAAATATTCGTCACCAAGACACTCAAACAATTCGCTACGCTCTTCGAGCAACACACATTTTACCGTACACATCAATCCCATCTAATTAATACCAAACACATTCAGGAATACATTAGAAAAGAAGGTGGCTACATCAAAATGAAAAACGGCGACGATATACCCGTTGCCGTGCGTAAGAAAGCGGAAGTGGTGGCTATGTTGGATAGACTGTAAATCGCAAATTTGACGGTGAACATTCGTAGGAATGAGTTTACCCTCCACCTTTATTTGCTCCAATTTTTGTTTGATGAAATAACCGTTTTGTTCCAAAAAGATAAATGCAGCTTCAAGTCCGGTGCGTTTGTTTCCGCCTTGAAAAATATGATTTGTGATGATATTAAACATATAAACTGCCGCTTTAAGTAAGTGCAAGTACAAATTCAAGCGTCAAGTTCAATAATTAATTCACTTTCAGTGAATTATGAAACATTAAAGTGTCGCTTAGTTCAGTCTAACCACTTACTTAGGTGGACAAAACTAATCGCACAATTTTTGAACCACGAAGGACACAAAGGACACGAAAACTAAACGAACGTGAAAGTGAACTAAGTTTAACTAAAAACTTTATTATCAATGTTTTATAAAGTTTTAGTATCCTCTGTGTTAATTTGGTCTTAGTGTTTTTAGTGTCCTTCGTGGTTCAAATAACGTTCGCTTAGTATCGTCCACCTACTTATCACCATAAAATTAAATTCATGCAAAAAATACCATGCACTTTCATGCGTTCCGGCACCTCACGCGGACCATACATCGACCTCCGCGACTTACCCAAAGACACCGCCGAGCGCGACAAAGTATTGCTCAAAATCATGGGTTCGCCCGACAAAAAGCAAATAGATGGCTTGGGCGGTGCGACCTTCGTGACGAGCAAGGTTGTTCTTTTACAACCCTCTGAACGTGAAGGCATTGACGTAGATTATCTCTTTGCACAAGTTGTCATTGACCAGCCGATAGTTGATACCACGCCCACTTGCGGCAATATGATAGCAGGCGTAGGACCTTATGCGATTGAGCAAGGTTGGGTCAAAGCCACGCATCCGCAGACGAGTGTGCGTGTGTATAATTTCAACACCGATTCTACGGTAGAAGTCATTGCACAAACACCCAATAGCGAAGTCAATTATACAAATGGCGATTTCAAAATTGATGGTGTGCCGGGAACAGGTTCGCCCATTCTAATGAACTTCTCGAACATTGAAGGTGGCGCGACAGGCAAATTATTTCCCACCGGAAATATCCGCGACAACATTGACGGTGTAGAGGTGACAGTCATTGATATTGGCAATTTGATGATGCTCGTAAAAGCCACTGATTTGGGCTTGACAGGCTACGAAGACACTACCTTTTTCGCTGATAATAAAGACTTTATGCAGCGTATAGAAAGCACTCGCCGCCAAGCCGGACTACTCGCTGGACTCGGCGATGTCTCCGATAAAGTCTTGCCAAAAATCGGCATCCTCGCGCCTCCGCGTGAAGGCGGTGCGATTACCTCGCGCTATCTTACGCCCAAAACTTTGCATCCTTCACATGCGGTTACGGGCGCGATTTGCATAGCGGCAGCGAGTAAATGTAAAGGCACAATAGTCGCCGATATTGCCCAAGTCACCGAAGCCGCTACCGAGCGTATTTTAATCGAACATCCTTCCGGTTTTATTCCTGTTGAAATTGAGGTGGACACCGGGAGCGCCGAATTTAAAGTCGTAAAAGCAGGAACGCTGCGGACAGCGCGGAAGATTATGGATGGCTTTGTGTATTATTAAATATCATAGCGCATAATTTACTTATTTTTAGAAAAAAAACATATAATTCGTAACTTTGTCAGCTAAACACATAAGACAAAGAATGGATAATTATTACGATACCGCAAAACGAATGTACAAATCCTCTGAAACACTCCACAATAACTCGGAATATCACAATGCTTGTTATTTGGCGAGATATGTGGTGGAGTGTTATGCGAAGATTATTGTAGGACTTTCCTATGGTTTCACCTATAACGACATCAAAAGGAATTTTTCCCATGATTTACGAAGGCTTGATGATGAGTTACAATATGTTTTCGCTCATTCATCTTATTCTATTTATATAGTTGACATGCGTGTTGATTTTAGTAGCCTTTTAAGCGGTTATTCTAAATGGAATCCCACAATACGATATACAGAAAACTCTCGAGAGCGAAACTTATCGGACTCAACTAATTTTCAAAATCAAAGCCAGATTGCTATGCAAAAATTAGCTCAAATGGAAATAGATGGCTACACTTTAATTTAAATCAAATGAGTAAATACAGTTTTCCGAATATAAAAGATGATATTACAGAAGTCATCAAAGCACAAGACAATTTTGAGAAGTGCTTTATTGTCCGTAATGTATTTTCGAGATTTGCTATATACGTAATTGCTCCGACTGACTTTGTAGCATTTGAAAATACTATAAAAGAAAAACTCCCTGAATGGATAGATACGATTCGTGAAATTTCAAAAGAAGACGAGTTCATTTATAACGATTTAGTACAAACAAGTGATCCTATAAATGGTAGTTTAAAGGTGTTTTTTTCTGAAAGACATGTTGAAAACTCAAATTGGTTTATAAAAGACCAGCTTGAAATAGATACCCCGGTTACTTCTTTCTACTCCTTTAAAGGCGGGGTTGGAAGGACAACTGCTGCTATACTGACAGCACTTTTATTAGCACGCGAAGGAAAGAAAGTTTTATTGATTGATTTTGATGTTGAGGCACCCGGTTTAGCTTCTATTTTTGCAAATCAAGAGGATGATACAGAAGACTTACTCGGAGTCAAAGGGTTTATTGATTTTTGGGTAGATTACGAGGCTAATAAACGTGATTTAAATAAAATAAGTATTGATGACTATTATTTCACCAAGACCGACCAGGTTTTAATAGGAAATAATGGCGGTGAATTGGTCGTAGTTCCTGCTATTGCAACTAACAGCGAAAATGCAAGTTCTTATATTCCGAAATTATCAAAAGCAAATATTAAATACGGTCTCAGAAAAGAATACGTTCCTGATATTTTTCTTAAAACATTGGAAGAAAAAATAAATCCTGATTTTATCTTCATAGACACACGTACAGGTATCAATAATGTTGGCGGACTTGTATTTAATCGTTATGCACAAAATATATTTCTGTTTTTCTACGGTAATCAACAGAATATGTTTGGCTTAGAAAGTATTTTACCCGAATTGCAGGAACTAGACGAAAAAAATGTAAAGTATTATCTAGTTAATTCGCCTGTACCTAAGAATGAAACAGATAAAAAAACAGAGGTAGAGTATTATTTAGAAAAAAGTTACGAATTGTTTTGTGAAAATATATATGACGAACCATTCCCTTCTCCTTTTGATGAAACACAAGGGCATTATCCAATCAATATACATTATAATGAACAAGCATTAGTCCTGAATAGCTACAAAAAACTAGCAAGCCTTATAGGAAATGGTAACGAGTATCACAGCATTGCTAATATCATACTTAATAGTATTAAAGATGATACAAATATTCAGCCTGACTCGCAAAATACTAGTTCTAACCAAGAAATTTTAGATTACATTATAGGTATTGAAAAAGAAGCAGCAGGAACTGCGGAAGAAGAATTTAAGACAGAACAAGACTTAACCCGATATTTCTACCCACGTAAAGATTATAAATATATTTTCGATAAAAATAAATTTTTGATTTTAGGAGGTAAAGGCGTAGGTAAAACAGCCCTTTTTTCCGTTTTATCTCATCCTAATTACGCCAATGCACTTGCGGAGTTTTGCGGTGTAGACACCAAAGAAGTTGAAAAAATTAAGTGGGTGATAGGTTTAGATATGAATAATACAGGTACTCAATTTCCTGTTCAAGCCAACTTTGAAGCACTCAAAAATTTTGAAGACTCCGAACTAAGAAACTACTGGATAATTTTACTTCTTCGTCAATTAGATCCGGATTTAATCCCAAATTCCGACCTGAAAAATAGAATTATAGATATAAAAATAAAAGAAATTAAAAACCTAGCACAACGAGAAAATATCGGAGAAGATTTGTCAGAATTATTGGCAGATATCAATGAAAAGCAAAAAGAAAAAGACGAAATATTAACCATTGTATATGACCATTTAGACCGCATTTTGTCAGGTAAAAATGAATTAAGGGGAAGATTAGTGAGCGCTTTAATCACATTTTACTATAACAACCTGAATAGGTTGAGCAACATAAAAGCCAAAATATTTTTGAGAGAAGATATCTTCAAAAGAGAAGTAAAAGACATTACCGATAAAGTTAAATTTCAAAACTATACCGTTAAAATTGAGTGGGACTATAATCAGTTATTAAATATAATTTGGAAAAGAATATATGAGCAAAAGGAAGATTTAGCCATATTTGATGGAAGAAAATTTGAGAAAAATAATATACTCGGTTTTATTCCAAATTTATCTGAAGAAAAAGAACATGCTGCCATCCTAGAGAAAATATTAGGCGAAAGAATGGGGGGAAATAACAAAACCTATCCATACAACTGGATAATATATCGCACCGAAAATACAAATAATCAGATTCACCCTAGAACACTAATTAAGCTGTTTGCAGAAGGTGCCAGAATGCAAAAAGATGATAATAGGACTCCCAACGATAGGATTATTCGCTCCAAAAATATGGAAGATGCGCTTGTCAAGAAGGTTTCTAAAGAACAAGTAGATGAATTAGTTGAGGAATATCCTGAACTGCGAAGTGTGTTTGATAATTTATCAGAGAAAGTAGGTGGACGTGCGCCTATAGATGAAACAGATTTAATTAAAGCACTTAATGAATTAAAAATGGAACCCATTGATACTATAAGCAAATTAAAAGATATTGGTTTGTTAAAAGATTACAAAAGAAAAAACACAGCAGGAACAGAAGAAAGAAGATACCATATTCCCGACGTATATCTATTTGGTTTAGACCTCAAGAGAAGCGGAACAAAGTAGAAGGAAAAATGAGAAAAACCTACGGCAACACTTGGTGGGGCAAACAATGGCTCAATGCCCTCACCCACATCGACTATTCCAACCGCCTCCCACGCGGACGCAGCTACGCCAATCGGGGAATGGTGCAAGAAATCAGCATTGAGGGCAATCGTATCTCTGCAAAAGTACGTGGTTCGCGTCCCAAGCCTTATACGGTGAAGCTCAAAGTGACGGCGTTTACGGCTGCCGAAAAAGCTAAAATAATCAGCATGGTAACGGACAATCCCGCCTACCTTTCTCAATTGCTCAATCGCCGTCTGCCTACCGAATTGAATGATATTTGTGCGCGAAAAGGCATTGATATTTTTCCATCAAAATGGGATGATTTGGAGGGTGGATGTTCTTGCCCGGATTGGGCGGTGCCTTGTAAGCATATGGCGAGTGTCTTGTACCTCATTGCAAATGAAATTGATAAAAATCCTTTCCTTGTTTTTCAACTGCATGATTTCGATTTATTCAAGGGCTTGGAAGGTGTGGGCTACTCTGCGGGTGGACAGGCAGAGGTACAAGTTCTCAATCTCACAGACCTCCAACAAGACTTCGTTTTTAATGAAGAAAACTTTGAATGGCAGCAAGATACGTATAGCGAATTAGACTTTTCTATATTGCCGGATTGTCAGGAGCAATTGCTGACTTTGCTATCGCCACGTAGCGTTTTTTATCCGAATGGTGATTTTCGGGAAATCCTCACGAAAGTCTATAAAAAGGTCGCTCGCAACATCCTGAAATCCGAAAAACAGGAGACAGAAAAAGAAATTACAACGCTCATAGATGCTGTTGATGACATAGAGGTTTTGGTGGATATGGAGTTGGATTTTCTGAATTGTAATTTTCGGAGTGAGAAGGGGAAATCGCTCTTATCAATTGATACGATAGAGGATTTGGCAAAGTGGTTGGAAGGCGTACCGACCACGCATTTTGAGCAACTCGCCCCGCGCCTTCGCGGTTTGTATTTGACCTATCAATTTGCCAAAAAATTAGCCGTACATAGCGCGTACATTCCGCAGTTGTTACGCATTGGTGCGAAGCAATATAAAGTCCGTTGGTTGCCTGCCGTTTTGAATGAAAATGTACGTACTGTTTCCGAAAAAGTACAAGCATTGACTCCCGCACATATTTTTTATTATAAAAAACAAAAAAACATATACGAACCTGTTGAGGAAGATAGGTTTATGAGTTTGCTGTCGATGTTTATTGATTATTTCGTGCATACTTATCACGATTTAAATTATAAATTATTGACATTCGATGTGATTCGACTATTTTTTAGCGGAGATATGGAGCGATTCGACCAATTTGAAACACGCGAGTATCCAACTGCTATTCAATTGTGGCTGAATAAGTTTTATATTGCAGAAAAAGATTACGTACCTGTATTGCAAGTGGAAGACGAGGATGGAGATTTTCAGGTTAGCATTGCCGTAGAAGATAAATCGAAACCCACACAAGCCCCCGTTCCTCTGAATAAAGTTTTTTCCAATAAAACATATAATAAAATGCGATTGGATGTACTGCGGGATATGTCTATGTTGGCAGAACATTTCCCACAACTCAGTCGGGTATTGGCTTCAAAGGGCGAGGAAAAACTGCATTTTACCTCCGAACAATTCGTAGCGGTACTATTCAAAATACTGCCGATAATGCAGATGTTTGGCATACAAATTTTGATGCCAAAAGCCTTGCGAAAGTTGCTGCGTCCGCAAGTGTCGATGATGTTGTCGGGCGAAGATGAAGATGGTGTGGCAACGCGAAGTTCGATTATCAGTTTGGAGAATATGTTGAACTTTAATTGGCAAATAGCGATTGGTGACAGACAGGTTTCTTTGGGAGAATTTTTGAAAATGGTCAAAAAATATTCGGGTATCGTCAAGCTGAATGATGCGTATGTATTTTTTGATGAAAATGAAATCGCAAAACTACTCGATAAACTCGCCGACCCACCCGAACTCGACGGCAATCAACTCCTAAAAATCGCCCTCACCGAAGAATACGAAGGTGCGAGAATCGAACTCGATAAGAAAGCTAAAAAATTGATTGAACGCCTACTTTCCGGTGAAGGCACAGAAGTGCCAAGTGGTTTGAAAGCCACGCTAAGACCTTATCAATTAAGAGGTTATGAATGGCTGTACAAAAATTCACGCTTGGGATTTGGTAGTTTGATAGCGGATGATATGGGCTTGGGGAAAACGCTGCAAGTCATCACTACGCTACTCAAATTGAAGGAAGACGGCGAACTCGGCAAAGCAAAAGCCCTCGTCATCGTACCCACCACTTTACTGACGAATTGGGATAAAGAAATCGCCAAATTCGCGCCTGACTTGCACACACATACCTACCACGGACCTACCCGCGACCTCGCCCCACTCACCGATGCAGATGTGATGCTGACGACCTACGGCGTGGTGCGAAGCGAAGGCGCGAAATTGCAAAAAAAGAAGTGGCTCGTGGTCGTGATTGATGAGTCGCAAAACATCAAAAATCCGGGTACGGGACAGACCAAAGCGGTCAAAAAAATCAAAGCTCCCGTTAAGATTGCGATGAGTGGTACGCCCGTCGAAAATCGCTTGAGCGACTATTGGAGTGTCTTTGATTTTGTGAATAAAGGCTACCTTAATAATTTGAAAAAATTTAAAGAGAACTACGCCATTCCAATTGAAGCAGACCGCGACCAAAAGAAGTTGGATAATTTCCGAAAAATCACCGAACCTTTCATTTTACGCCGCTTAAAATCAGATAAATCTATCATAAAAGATTTGCCGGATAAGATTGAAAAAGACCAATTTTGTCATTTAACAAAAGAGCAAACCGCGATATACGAAAACGTCATCGAAACGACGATGAAAGCCGTAGAAGGTGCGGAAGGCATTGCGCGAAAGGGGGCAGTTTTGAAGCTAATAACAGCACTAAAACAGGTCTGTAATCACCCCAAACATTTCCTCAAAAAAGGAAAAAGCGACCCGGAATTGTCGGGTAAAACGACTTTACTATTTAGTTTGCTGCGGCAGATTTTGGATAATGGCGAAAAGACGCTCATTTT
>CALHBW010000571.1 GCA_937930625.1 uncultured Saprospiraceae bacterium
TTAATAAATATAGATTGAGCGAACTGTAATGACTGCTTTAGCTGTCAAGTGTAGTTTTAACTTAATATTCAATTACTTAAAAATCATTGCTTTGTGACAAATCGATGCCCACTTGACAGCTAAAGCAGTCATTACGGAAGCCCATGCTAATCTTGGCTTTTTCTGATTTCATATTATAAGTCCACTAATGTGTGTCACACTCTTTTTTATTTTAGACTTTGGACAGAGGAAATTGGGTAATTTCCTAGTTACCTAATTCCCATTTTGTCCAAAGTCCAATTTTTATTGACAATTAAAAATCAATGTGTTCGCCAAATTAAAAATTACAAATTGAACGTGAATAGTTTATTTATTTTTTTTTGTAAAAAATTAATTTTTAAATAAATACAAATTATAATTTAATTTTATTAATAATCAAAAAACACTGAATACCCAATTTGGCGAACACATTAAAAAATTAACAAATTAAATATTTTTTATCATTCAAAATTTTTCATCCAATCCGATAATTATCGGGACAAAATTGGTGAACACATTGAAAATATAATACGTACTTTTTTATTGTGTGTAAATTTTTCTTGTAAAATATTTTTATTATTATTTAAAATTAATTTTGTAATTATTTGATTTTAAAATAGAAAGACAAATTATTGAGATGTCATTCAACGAATTGTAAAAAATAATTAATCGTTAACCATTAATCAAGTTCTAAACTGCTGCGCCTTCAGGCTGATGGTTTTGAGCTATTGGTGCCATCAACAAATGTTCAGGAATATTAAAGGCATTAACCAGACAATTGGCACTCGTCCGAAGGTCGGCGCACAACATATCAACCATGCGCGTGACGGCTTCCGTTTTATCCGGTTTCATGTAACCTTTTTCGAGATACCAACCCTTGTTTTGCTCAATCGTATGCAATGCGTAGAGGTCGCAGAGTTTGTCGAGAATATTTTTCAATTCCAAATCTTCTACTTGCTCAAACATGGCTGCAAATTGTTCTATAACTATCCGTTCTGCATGTGCATGACCGAGTGCAATCATATCATTTTGACAACGAATAAAAGCATCGTAAGGATCCATGCCCATCTTGCGATTTCGGCGAATACGCTGCCCCAAATCCATTGCCATTCGGCGTTCTCTTTTCCTGAATAAATTAATGTGATAAGGAGTGTCCAATAAATGTCCTTCTTCCGTATTGCCACTATCATTAAAAGGCGACATGGACTCGACATATTGCTTACTGAAATTGATAAATAATTCCCAGAAATTTGTGTTTTCAAACTCCTCTTTCAAGTCTGTCAACAAACCCTTTGCCACCAATTGCATCAGCACCGTATTATCTCCTTCAAATGTGGTAAAAATATCCGTATCTGCTTTCAAATCAGCGAATTGATTCTCTGCCAGATAGCCTTTTCCGCCGCAGGCTTCGCGGCACATTTGCAGCGTATCGCTTGTATTCCAAGTGCTGTACGATTTGAGTGCGGCGGCGAGGGTTTCTATCTCGCGGCTGTCTTCTTCGCTGCGATTGGCAAAGCGTTTTAGCAGATATTTATGTGCTGCATCCAGGGCATAGGCTCTGGCGAGGAAAGGCATCAATCGGCGTTGGTGCGAAGGATAGTCGAGCAGGAGTGTTTCCATTTCATTTTCCGGTCCGAATTGTCGGCGTTTGAGGGCATGTTTTATAGCAATCGTCAAGCCTTTTTTCGCAGCACTCAATCCCGCCATAGGTACGCATACGCGCCCGCCTACGAGTGTTCCGAGCATCGTAAAAAATCGTCGCGCCAAACTCCCAATCGGGCTGTCGTAATTCCCCGCCGCATCTACATCTCCAAAGCGATTGAGCAGATTTTCGCGTGGAATACGTACATTCGTAAACCAAATTCGTCCGTTGTCCACGCCATTCAAGCCGAGTTTGTAGCCGCAATCCTCTACGCGAATACCCGGTAGTGTCTCATGCGCCTCATTGCGAAGCGGTACGAGAAAAGCGTGTACACCATGATTATCACCATTCGTAATGAGTTGGGCAAATACTGTCGCCATTTTGCCATGCAAAGCATTTCCGATGTATTCTTTTCCGGCATTTTCATTTGGGGTGTTGATGATAAATTCCTGATTTTGAGGGTCGTAGGTCGCGGTGGTTTCAAGTTGACGGACATTGGAACCATGCCCCGTTTCGGTCATGGCAAAGCAACCGGGCAGGTCGAGTGTTCCTACATCTGTCAAGTATTTGTCGTAATGTTTTTGTGTTCCCAATCCCAAAACACTACCACCAAACAAACCAAACTGTACCCCAAATTTGATACACAAGCTAATGTCGTGATAGCCCATTATCTCAAAAACAGCAGCGTATTGTGCGATGTCATTGCTCCCTCCATTGGCTTCGGGATAGGAAATCGCGCCAAGCCCTTGCGCTGCCATCATCTTAGACCATTTCAGAGTCTGCTCACGATGTTCCTCTTTATCTTTTATAATGCGTAATTGAAATTCCGGGTCGGCAAATAACTGACGGACGCGGTTTTTGATGTCGGCATGTTCACCATCAAGTAGGCGGGTCATTTCTGTATGGTCAAAACAAGGAGTAATTTCTATTTCGTGAGCGCGTCTGCGTTGCGCTTCCGAGAGAATATTACGATAATCCTTCAAATTGACATAACCTAATGCCAATTCAATTTCCTCCATCGCCATACGTGCCGGAGGGCTATTCCAATTTGTTGTTTCTGCACCACTTTCTGCCATTTGCAAACTCAAATCTGTGAGTGACTGACGTGAGGCAGTGTCCAACTTTTCGGAGGCTTCGCGGATGAGTTCGACCCATGTACCCATGAGTTCGGGCGAGGGCGGCTGAGTGGGGTCGCTCCATTCCATAATCAATTCGCGCTCTGTGGTAGTGAGCCATTCCATTTCTTCAGCTTTCTCCCGAATGAGTTTTATTTCGCTGGGCATCAAGGCACTATCTGCCCATCCGACATAAAGTAAGGGCAAGAAAGGGAGAACATTGGGGGCTTCTTTTAGTATGTATTTGGTTTGCGTTGCGACCATAATATTAAATTCAAAAATTTAAATTCCAGATTCCAAGTGGGGATATTATACTGTGAACGGTATAAATTTCGGAAAACTGTAATGACTGCTTTAGCTGTCAAGTAGAATAAAAATAATAATATACTTGACAGCTAAACAGGTTGACCGCGAATACCGTAAAGGCGAATTTATTCGCCACGTAAATAATAAATTTAATTTGTAAAATACTTATTTTTAGTTAATTGTAAATATAAATTACGCCACACTTGGCGATTAAAATCGCCTTTACGAGTTCGC
>CALHBW010000572.1 GCA_937930625.1 uncultured Saprospiraceae bacterium
TCCACATTCCCGGCAAGCGCGGGCTTCGATTCGTCTGCCCATACATAGGAATCGCCGGAAAAAAGCATCACATTAAAGCGGTCTGTAGGACGTAAATTGAGGATGAGATTTTTGAGTAATTGCTTAGAAGTCTCTAAGGGAAATCCGTGCATTGAACCCGAAACATCTACTATGAAAATGTATTCGCGCGGCGGAATTTGCTCTACTTGAACACGCTTAGGCGGTTGTACCATGAGTGTGAAAAAGTTTTCTTCCTCGCCTTCATATAACATTAAGCCGGATTGAATTTCGCCGCCTGCGAGTTGGTATTCTAAGATAAAATCGCGGTTGCCACCCAGATACTCCGCAGGGTCGAGCGCAATCTCTGCATCGTACAAATCGGGGTAACTGACCATGACTTTGTGGCTGCTACAATTGATGTTTTGAATGGGCATTCCTGCTGATAAATGGACGTTCATATCAAAGCCGTACAAAGGACTCGCGCCCTCATTCGTGTATGGCGAAGCGACAAATTTATCATCTGCCGAAGCTGTCATTGTTGACTCCTCCGAGTAACGTGGACCAACCACTGTGGGATAGACAAATTGATATGTACCGTCTTCGGGTACGAGCAATTCGGTATAGCGCAGGGTTACTTCGATGCGGTCATTGGGTTTGATATTGGCGACATTCATCGTGAATACATTGGGGCGGTTTTGTTCGAGGAGTGAGGCGCGTTTGCCTTCGGCTTTGGCAGCCTCGTAATCGCGGCGGGCTTCGCCTTTTTCTTTGATCTTTGCTTCTATGGTGCGGTTGCCGATTTGCATTTCCATCGCATATACGGCAGCGCGGGTAGAGGCGGGGAAGGTGTAAACGGCTTCGAGGGTGGTGTTGCCTTCGTTGAGGTAAATTTGCGAAATCGTGACATCGGCTATCGTACCCGCGATATTGACATCGGCGGTCGTGCCTTGTAAGGGGAGTTGGTCGTAACCGGGATTATCACCTTTGACGAAGAAGTAAGGCGAAAGGGTTTTGTCTTCTGCATCAGGTTGGGCGAACATGTTTATAGCTGTAAGGAGAAACAGGACTGCAAAGGATAATTTGATTGATAGATTTTTCATAATTTTTATTTTCAATGAGTGAATGAGTGAATTTTGAATGACTGAATATTTCAATACAATAATCCTATGAATTATCGGCTGATTATTTTTTACAATCACAAAATTATAGGGAAAGGAATTGGTATGAATTGGGTTTTGAGTGGGTGTGGGAGATGGTTTATTATTCGTGATGAATGTAGGGAGATTTGTTTTTTGATGGATATTTATAGGGGAATTTTATTCATTTATCTTGTTTATCTGTCAAATTTTTAATTATTACTAACGAATACTCAATGAGTCATAACAGCTACCTAAAAATGAGATGGATATTATTGTTGAAATCTTATCTTTGAATCGAATTTCAAGCGTAACACAGACATTCCTGTCTGTACTTCACGCAGTACAGACAGGAATGTCTGTGTTACGTTTTCAAGTTAAATTATAATGGATAACGATAAATTAGACGGCACAAAACGCAGCCACATCCAAATCGACCAATGGGTAGAAATCGTTGAAAAACGCAATCAACAATCCGGTGAAACCACCGAAGGACAAGTCAGACGTATCTTGACCAATGCAAGGCAGCATCCGCACGGTATTAAAGTGATGTTGAAAACAGGAGAAGTAGGACGAGTGAAGGAAATCTTGGAGGATTGAGGGATTTTGATTTTTGATTGAGGGATTTTTGATTTTTGATTCGTAAATTCATTCTTGTTATTTTGTGAATTTTATCGGTTCAAATATTGTTTTTATCTAAATGAATTGCGAATTATAATAAATTAATCGAAATTACGATTTCAATATTCTTTCCCTCAAAACCAATCACAAATTATGAAAAAACTCTTCTATCTTTTGCTTGTACTTGCCGTAGCTGTCGCGGGTGGGTATTTTGGGATGCGCTACTATTTGAATGAAAAAGCCGCAACCGTAGTGGATGCGTCGGGTACGGTTTTGTTAGAAAAAGTGCAGCGTGTAGCGAAGATGATTACTGTTGAAGGGTATTTTTCCGAGTTGTACGACCACAAGGATTATTATAGTTATGATATTAGTATTTTTCGGAAAAAAGCGATATTAAAAGTAACGGGAAAGGTGTCTATTGGTTATGATTTGGAAAAAATGGAATTTGATGTCAATCCAACTACGCGTGAGTTGGTCATACGATATTTCCCCGACCCGGAAGTATTGTCGATTGACCATGATGTGAGTTATTACGACATTCAAGAAGGCTTATTTAATACCTTTGAACCGGAAGACCTCACGAAATTGAACGTTGAAGCCAAAAAACTCATCAAAGAAAAAGCCAACAACAGCGACCTTATGCTCCAAGCCGAAGACCAAGCCAATGACATCCGCGAACTCATCACCTTCATCGCCGAAGAATCCGGCTGGACGGTCACAGAATGGACACGACCACAGTACGAAGAACATCTTCGAGATTCTTCTTTAATGAATGAATTTAGAATTTTGAATGAATGAATGGCAATGCTACAATGCTGAATTGCGATAATGCTACAATATCAATGAGTGAATTTTGAATGAGCGAATGAGTGAATATTTCTAACGTGTGATTTAACTTATTTTTTTTGTAAAAAATATACATATAAATATTCACTCATTCAAAAATCACTCATTCACTCATTTTCGTTGTAGCATTATAATAAGCCTTCGTCTGCAAAACTATAATAACCTTCATCGGAAATAATCAAATGGTCAACGACCAGAATATCAAGCGTTTTTCCTGCCGCCTTCATTTTTTTCGTCAAATCAATATCTGCCTGGCTCGGTCTGAGGCTACCCGACGGATGATTGTGACACAAGACAATCGAACACGCCAACATATCCAAAGCGCGTTTGAATACGATACGTGCATCCACGACCGTACCCGTCACACCGCCCATACTCACACGTTCACGGCTAATGATACGATTGGCTCGATTGAGCATTAATATCCAAAATTCTTCATGCGGTAAATCAGCAAGAATCGTCGAAATGGCATTATAAGAATCACTGCTCGACCTTATCTGCGGACGGTCTTTGACATCGGTAAGTTGGCGGCGTCTGCCGAGTTCGAGGGCGGCGATGATAGTGAGGGCTTTCGTTTCGCCTAAGCCTTTGAATTTGGTGAGTGCGGCAAGCGGTTGTCTGCCGAGTTCATTGAGATTATTGTCTGCCCCATGAAGGACACGCTGTGCCAAGCCCACCGCCGTTTCTTCGCGCGAACCGGAGCGCAGGAGAATGGCAAGCAACTCGACGTCACTCAAGGCTTGCGCGCCTTTTTTGAGGAGTTTTTCGCGGGGGCGGTCTTCTTCTGCCCAGGATTTGATGTTGAGTTTCGTAGGTTCGTACATGTTTTAAAATTCCAAAAAACAAATTCCAAATTCCAATTCGTTTGGATTTTGATGCTTTTTTTTATTCGATAATTTGATTTTTATCAAATGTAATAAAAAAATCGCTCATCACAAAAGCGCAGGGTTTAAACCCTGCGCTTTTGTGATGAGCGATTCCCCAAACTAAAAAAGACCAACCGCGTCAGCGATTGGTCTTATATTTTATCAAAACTAAAATCTGTAATTATGCGTCTTTCACATCTTCGGCAGCGTCTGCTGCTGCATCGGCAATGTCGTCAGCTACATTTTCAACTGCTTCGTCTGCTGCATCCGCGACATTTTCAACAGCGTTTTCAACTACATCTCCTGCGTCTGCTACTGCCGTTTCAGCTACAGCAGTTTCGGTAGCTGCTGCTGCCTCGTTGCTAGTACCGCTACCGCCACGTCTTCTACGACGTTTCTTCTTCGGTCCGCTGGCTGTGCTGTATGTTTCGTTATAATCCACAAATTCAATGATACACATTTCAGCACTGTCGCCTTTACGAAAGCCTGTGCGAAGAATACGCAAATAACCGCCCGGACGGTCGCCGATTTTAGTAGCAATTGGTCCGAAAAGTTCTTTGATAGCTTCTTTGCTTTGGAGATAACTAAAAACCACACGACGCGAGTGTGTTGTATTGGTACGTCCCTTGGTCACAAGGGGTTCAAGATAGATTCGGAGTGCTTTTGCCTTTGCCAATGTAGTACGAATACGTTTGTGTTCGATTAAGGCACAAGCCATGTTTTTTAGCAAGGCTCTACGGTGTCCTTTTTTTCTTTTGAGGTGGTTAAATTTCTTACCGTGTCTCATTGTTAATAATTTTGTGAACTTCGCAGCACTTTTTGGTGATTGGTTTATTGAGTTTATTAGTTTATTGAGTTATTAAGTTTATTAAGTTATTGGATATTAATTATTTTTTTGTGAAAAATAATTCCGATTAATCCTTTATGAACTAATAAACTAAATGAACTTTATAAACTAAATAAACCAATCACTACGTCGGTTACTGCAATTTTTGTTAATGAAAAATGAGCCGAATTTCACTTCTGAATTCGGCTTCTATTTTTTGTCGTGAATATGAAAAGTAATCGTATGAACGAGCCACGAATCACTATTCAACGAATCACGAAATTAGTCTTCATCAATTTTGTATTTCGATAAATCCATGCCGAAAGTGAGTCCTTTTTCAACGAGGAGTTCTTCGATTTCGACGAGTGATTTTTTACCGAAATTACGGAATTTGAGGAGTTCGTGTGTGTCGTATTGAACGAGTTCTGCGAGGGTATTGATTTTGGCAGCTTTGAGACAGTTGTAAGCTCTGACCGAAAGGTCAAGGTCTTCCAACGATGTCTTGAGCAACTTACGCATGTGAAGGATATGCTCATCCACAATGTTGTCTTCTTCGCGTGTTCCGGTATCGAAAGTGATATTTTCGTCGGAAATCAACATGAGGTGCTGTATTAAAATCTTTGCAGCTTCTTTAATCGCGTCTTCCGGGTGGATTGTGCCGTCGGTTTTGAGTTCGATGCCGAGTTTTTCGTAGTCGGTACGCTGACCTACACGAGTAGCATCAACAGAATAACGAACATTTTTGACCGGCGTGTAAATCGCATCAATCGGAATGACCCCAATCGGTGCATCGCTTGGCATGTTTTCGTCCGCAGGAACGTAACCGCGTCCTTTGGTAATCGTCAATTCCATTTCGAGATTGACGAATGATTCCATACGGCAAATTTCCAACTCAGGATTCATCACACGGAATACATTGGTGTGTTCCTCGATGTCTCCGGCTCTGAATACTTCTTTTCCGGCAATCGTAAGATAGATACGCTCGGAAGTGATGTCTTCATCGGGCATGACTTGTTTGAGGCGGACTTGCTTGAGATTGAGTATGATTTCGACAACGTCCTCAACAACGCCTCTAATGGTCGAAAATTCGTGGTCAGCACCTGCGATGCGTACCGCAGAAATAGCAAAGCCTTCTAAAGAAGAAAGCAGTACTCGACGAAGTGAGTTGCCAATGGTCTGACCAAAACCCGGTTCGAGGGGCTTAAATTCAAACGTACCTTCAAAATCATTTGCTTTTTGCAAAACGATTTTGTCGGGCTTGTGAAAAGTTAATATGCTCATAAAAGGAAAACCTTAGAAAAGTTCAAGTTCAAGAGACAAGTTCAAGTTCAATTTATTTGCCTGTGGCAAATTCATTTTAACTTGTTTTATATAAAATTTTGGCCTGGGGAATAACATTAAAAAAATGACTGCTCGTTTTTGATTCGGTAGAATTACGTTTTCCACCATTCAAAATTCAACATTCATTCATTCAAAATTATTAAACGTGCAAAGATGCCATGCTCAAAAGAGCATGACATCTTGTATATTTTAATCGATTATTTCGAGTATAATTCGACGATTAGCTGTTCGTTGATTTTTTCAGGAATTGCCGCACGTTCCGGATATTCGAGGAATTTACC
>CALHBW010000573.1 GCA_937930625.1 uncultured Saprospiraceae bacterium
AAATGTAAAAGTTGTAGGACGCGAGTGGACGCGAGGTATTCTATTTTATTGATTTTTATTTTTTTAAACAATAAAAAAACGAAAATGTATTGTACACGTACTACAAGCACTTTTACATTTTAAATTTGATATTTTACATTTTACATTTCAAAAAGTGTCAACTACTTTTACAGCAAATTTAAACATGCCAATATTTATCGTGGTTTTTGTTGTGGTATGAAAATATTTTACATATTTTTATGATGAAATATTTAATCAAATACCACATTTGCCATGAAAAAATTCTATCTACTCTACACGCTTTTATTTTTAACGACTATTTCTTTTTCGCAACAATTAGCTCCCACGGGTGGTGGTGAATTTGTTTTTGAGAAAACGGAATGCATCTCTACCACAGAACGGCTTCATGTGAAATCAGTTCTTCAAGAGAATACCCAAAAATTGAAAAATGAAGGGAAATTGACCATCAATAAAAATGCTATCGTGTATTTTGATTGGCCCCTCCAAAAAACAGCCGATTTGGAGTTTAACAGCTATTATGCCATTAGTAATTATGTCGATCAAGATGCTTCCGGCAGCTTACGGGATTATGATTGTGGTATGCGTACCTATGACGGTCATAATGGAATTGATATTTATACTTGGCCCTTTGATTGGTATATGTATGAAAATGACCTTGTGGAAGTTATCGCAGCCGCGCCGGGTACTATCATCGGTAAAAATGATGGAGAATATGACCAACGATGCAGTTGGGCAAACGGACTAATTGCTAATTATGTTATCATTCAACATAGTGATGGAAGCAGGGCATTTTATTGGCATATGAAAAACGGGTCGATTACGACAAAAAACATCGGGGAAAGTGTCGTTACAGGAGAATATCTGGGTGTGTTGGCGAGTTCGGGATATTCAACGGGACCACATCTTCATTTTGAAGTTCGGGACAACAACGGAAATGTAATCGAACCCTTTCAAGGAACATGCAACAACCTCAATAATCAATCGTGGTGGCTGTCACAGCAGCCTTATCGAAAACCTACACTCAATGCTATTTTGACTCATAATGATGCCCCTGCGATGGGCTGCCCTGCGGTGAATGAATCGCCTAATTTTTCAACTTGTTTTGCGCCGGGAGACACTGTATATACTGCATTGTATTTTCGCGACCAATTGTTTGGAGAAATGACCAATTTGAGGCTCAGACGCCCGGATAATTCGCTATTTTATAGCTGGACATTCAATTCTAATAATACTTATGATTCGTCGTATTGGTACTGGTATTGGTTTTTACCATCCAACGGGCCATTTGGTTTGTGGACCTTTGAAGCGGATTATAACGGAGAGACTTTTATCCATGAATTTACCTACCTCAATGGCGATGCTTCGCCCAATATGTGGACTGGTCCTGCTATCGGAAATTGGCATCAAAACGCTTCATATTGGAGCCTTGGTCATATCCCGACTGACTGCGATTATGTGATTATTCCGAGTGGTTATGAGGTGACTGTTCAAAGTGGAAATACTGCGAATTGTTATGCTCTGGAAGTACGGACTAATGCTGACTTTAATGTGATGCCGGGAGCGGAATTTCATGCGATAGTGGGAAGTGATTAGAGGATTTTGAAGGGATGTTTGGGGGGAATGTAAAATGTAAAATAATAAATTTAAAATGTAAAAGTTGTAGTACGTGTATAAAATATTTTCGTTTTTTTATTGTTTAATAATTTAAAAATCAACAAAATAGAAACACCTCGCGTCCTACAACTTTTACATTTTAAATTTATTATTTTACATTTTACATTTTACATTTCCAATCATTTTTATCCTCTATAAAACATCCATTTACCCAATTCGCGTAGCGTCACCTTTTTGCCATACATCAAAATACCTACACGATAAATTCGTGCGGAAAGCCATACGAGCAATATGGAGGATAAGATTAAGATGAATAGCGAAAGTAAAGTCTGCCATAGCGGTGGGTCGAATGCCAGGCGTGCCGGGACGACTATCGGCGAGAAAAATGGTATCATTGATGACCAAAACGCTAAGGGGCTGTTAGGGTTTTGTACGACAGCAATAGCTGTATAAAATGCCAATGCCTGTAAAATTCCGATAGGTGCGGCATAGGATTGTCCTTCGCCATAATCGTCGCCAATTGCTGAACCAATCGCCGCATAAATCGCTGAGTAAATAAAGTATCCGCCCAGAAAAAACAACATCACAATGGGTATGACAAACCACCAATTCATCGTACCAAGTGTCTCCATAAATTGTGCAATCATACCTTCTATTTCTTCGCTATCCATACCTGCACTTGCATTTGCCCCTGCCCCTGTACCTATGCTTGACGGGTCGGCGATGAGTGGGATAAGCAGCCCGACCAAAAACATCAATCCGGGAATCAATATTGCCCAAGCCAACAACTGTGTCAAGCCCACACCGCCTACGCCGATGAGTTTGCCCATCATGAGTTGGAAGGGTTTGATAGACGAAATCATGACTTCGACAATACGGTTGACTTTTTCTTCCATCACACTCCGCATGACCATCTGCCCGTACATCACAATGACAAAAAACATAATTGACCCGATAACCATACTCAGCATCGTTGCAATAATGGCGCGGTTGCCTTTATCTTCTGCCTCGCCCGATGTGCCTTTTTCTTTGATACGTACACGGGTGGCGAATCCCTCAATCTTATCTTTGTCGTAGCCCGATTGTTCGATTTTGTAGTCTTTGATGCGGTCTGCCATTTTGGATTCGACAAAGTCCTTAGTCGCTGCGCTGATTTGCTCGTCGGAATGGTAGGTAAGGCTCACTTCATCGCCCGGATTGGCGACTTTTTCGGGAATGTGTAGTACGCCATTATAGTTTTTTTCTTGGTAGGTTTCGAGTAGTTCTTCCAATGGGTCGTTGCTGTAAGAAAACTTTGCGCGTTCAGAATCCATCATCTTCTTTTTCACAAGAATACCCGCATCGTCTTTTATCACAATGCGTTGCCCGTCTCCTTTATAACTGAATATCATCACGACTATCAGTACAAATGCCGCTAAACCTATCGGCGTCAATAGCGTCGTCAGGATGAAGGTTTTGGTCTTGACGCGCGTAAGGTATTCGCGCTTGATGATGAGCCAAAGTTTGTTCATAATTTTTATTGTTTGTCTTTCTCTTTATTGTGTAAAGTTCGTCAATCGTTGCCACCAAACAATATTTTTCGACACTTTATTATTTTTAATCGACGTAATTTCCTTGTTATCATTTCCAATCAATATCTCCGGGCTACCCATTTAACTTTACCTAAAGCGAATACTCGTCAGACGAATCCCTTTATTCAATGCGAATATTTTATGAGACAAATCACGATATTTCACAAAAACCTTCGTCAGACGAGTAGTATCAACGGGTAAGCCTATCTCTGAAGTATAGTTGATAAGAGCATA
>CALHBW010000574.1 GCA_937930625.1 uncultured Saprospiraceae bacterium
ACTCACTCTGCGTTGCAAAAATGGTCATTTATCGCGATAAACTCACATTTTCGCGCCTTGATTGAGCAAAAAATAACTTCGCATTTTTGACCAATTATTTAATTCGAGTTGCCTAACACAAAAATAACATTCTCACCACATATTCCACCGCATATTTGTGTTATCGGCAAATAATTATTTAAAATTTATTTTTTTCGTAAAAAAGTATTAATATTGCAATATGTAACAATATGTTCGCCAAATTGATAATTGAGAATGTAGAATTGATAATTAATTAAAAATAATACTTTGTATTTTATTTGTTATTAGTGATTTATAAAAATAAAAAACAATAAATTATTTTCTATGAATTTGCAATTATTCATTTGGCGAATACATTAATACAATACATTTTCGTTTTTTTATTTTTTAAAAATTTGAAAATCAACAAAATAGAAACGTCTCGCGTCCTACAACTTTTACATTTTACATTAATTTGAACATGTGCTTACTTGAGATGTAAAAGTGTCAACTACTTTTACCACAAAATTAAACATGCCAATAATTTTTGTATTTTCGTATCCATGATAAGTGTGAATTTTGTATTTGTTTTTGTTTCAACAAAATTACATACTTACCTTTTATTTTCATAGTCCGTTATGGTTGGACAGTTTAGAACTGTGCCCTCGGGTTATTATTTCTTAACAAAACTAGCTTTTAATCAACTACTTATGAAAAGTAAAATTACAGTATTATTGATACTTTTGTTGCTGTTTTGTGGTATAAACAACGGCTTTACCCAGCATGAACACCATGCACATCAATACGACTTCCAACCAGACCAAATCAAGGAATCAAAAGCCCCAATATATAAACAAGTCAAATTAGAGATTGGTGACCCCGGTGTGACTTTCGACCAGAATGTGATTGATGCCAACCAAAGTTGTTACCCGCAAATGCAAAGGTGGTCTGAAGCAGGTGTGACCGGAGGTATTCCGTTTTTAAATACTTTTGACCAAACTACCACGATTAGTTCGGGTAATTCAAGCACTATTAATAATGCGATTAATGCGATGTCAAATTCGTTGAGTGCCAATCAAAAAGGGCTTATCATTTTGTCGAACGGAACTTATACTATTAATAGCAAGGTAAGAATGAAGTCAAATGTATCCTTAAAAGGACAAAGCAGAGACGGCGTAGTATGCACTATAACGATGACTTCCGGTCATGCCTTTGAATTTAATAGTATATCCTATGCGGGTATCTATGACCTGACGATTCAGGGTAGTTGGGGAACACCTTACTACAATTGGAACTACAGCCTCAACGAAAATGACGAACTTCCAAACAACAGTAATATTTCTGTTAAATTTAATAGTGGTTCTAATAATTGTTGGTTAGACAGAGTTACGATACTGAATTGTGCCAGAGACCCACTCAGATGTAATGGTTCTCACAATACATTGAGAGACTTGTATGTAAAAGGAGCACATAAAAAATCAGGCGGAGCGCAAGGCTACTTTTTTATCCAAAACAGAGATAACTTAGTTACCGGCTGCTATGTCACGCACCTGCGGCATATCAGCCTGCAAGGAGGAAACGTTGAATATAATGTTGTATATGATAATGATTTTGACCAAGAGGTAAGCTTTCATACGGGGGATAACGGTAATAACCTCATTGAAAATAACAGGATTACCCTTCCCTACGATATGCCACCCGTTGCACCGGGCGACGCGGATGCCGTAACTCCGGTAGAAGCTCGCACAAATGCCCCGACTTATTTCGCAATAATGGGACCTTGGTCTTCACAGCACCAAAACTCTGCCAATCCCAACTATATTATCAACAATCAATGTTTGCAACAAAATCATAACTTCGGTTCCAATACACCGTGGTCGCAGCCGGGAAGTGTTTATACAGGACCACTACAGTTGGGATTAAGCATACAGGAGCGAATAAATAATTTTCCACTGGTTAGTGGAAGTTGCCAAAATCCTTCCGGTAGTACATTGTATCCGGTCCAACTGGGTATGTGTCCAGACGCGAACGGTGCGCCGATAGGTACGGCTTGTGACGATAGCGATCCATGTACCACAGGTGATGTATATGATTCGGACTGTAATTGTGCAGGTACATATACAGATGCTGACGGTGACGGCTACTGTGTAGGTAATGATCCGGATGATAACGATGCCTGTAATCCTGATATTTGCCCTATATGCCCAACATCAATCAACAATTTCCCTTACACAGAAGGTTTTGAATCCGGTTTAGGACAATGGTCACAAAGTGGTGGCGATGACTTGGATTGGACGAGAGATTCAGGCGGAACCCCGTCCAACAATACCGGACCTTCTTCAGCGTATGAAGGTACTTGGTACATGTATATTGAGGCATCGCAACCAAATTATCCTTCCAAAACGGCAGGTCTCATCTCTCCTTGTTTTGATCTGATGGATATGCAAACGGCAAGTTTAAATTTCCAATATCACATGTATGGAACAGCTACAGATATGGATTTGGATGTACAAATCAGTACGGATGGTGGTGCGACATGGTCAAGTGCAATTTGGAGTCAGACCGGCAATCAAGGCAATCAATGGAATAGTGCAAGCGTCAATTTAGATACTTACGTAGGACAATATGTTATGCTACGTTTCTGGGGGGCAACAGGCGAAATATGGCAGGGCGATATCACCATTGACGATATAGAAGTAGATGCTGCACCGACATGTACACCCGATACGGCTTGTGACGACGGTGACCTATGTACAGCAGGTGAGACTTATGATACAAATTGCAACTGTACTGGCGGTACATTAGTTGATTCAGATAGTGATGGTGTTTGTGATGATAATGACCAATGCCCCG
This sequence comes from uncultured Saprospiraceae bacterium, assembly GCA_937930625.1. Taxonomy (GTDB): domain Bacteria; phylum Bacteroidota; class Bacteroidia; order Chitinophagales; family Saprospiraceae; genus JAHDEO01. The sequence continues at coordinate 2,854 of CALHBW010000574.1, forward strand.
GTACAGATGACAGTATGATTGGTACGGCTTGCGATGATGGTGATGTTTGTACCACAGGCGATGTTTATGACTCAAGCTGCAATTGTGCAGGTACGGTACAAGATGCCGACGGCGATGGCGTATGTGATGCCAATGACATCTGTTCCGCAGGTGATGATAATGTCGATACAGATGGTGATGGTACACCCGATGCTTGTGACCCTTGCGATGGTACATTAGCGGGTACAACTTGTGACGATGGCGATGCTTGTACCACAGGCGAAATCTACGATGCCAACTGTAACTGTACAGGTGGTACATTCCAAGATGCTGATAACGATGGCGTTTGTGATGTCAATGATGTCTGTCCGGATGCAGATGACAGTATTGACACAGACAGTGATGGCACTCCTGACGACTGCGATGAATGTCCGAACGATCCGAACAATGCTTGCGGTACACCGCCAACATACTGTACAGCTTCTGCTACCAATACCAACTACGAGTATATCCAGCAAATTGTATTTGGCAGTATCAACAATACCTCTGGTGATAATGGCGGTTACGGTGATTTTACTTCACAAACCACTAACGTAGGTTTGGAGAGTTCTGTACCGTTTAGCCTTACACCCGGCTTTGTAAGTTCCTCTTACAGCGAAGCATGGAAAGTTTGGATAGATTTCAACAGAGACGGTGATTTTGACGATGTAGGTGAGGAAGTGTATAATGGCGTGAGCACAAGTACGCTCTCCGGTAATATCGCTATTCCAAATTCGGCATCGCTCGGACCTACAGGTATGCGTGTATCCATGCAATGGAACAATGCACCTTCTTCTCCTTGCGGTACATTCCAATACGGAGAAGTAGAAGATTACACCGTAAATATTACGGTATTACCGGCACAACTAATAGGCTCATTCAATGACAATAACTTCACTGAAGGTTCATCTTTGCATCTCTATCCAAATCCGGCAAGCAATGATTTATATGTCAATCTACATGAAGTATTGGATATGTCAGTCACAGAGAAAATTAGTGTGATTATTTACAGTTTGGATGGTAAACAAGTTTATCAAAATCAAACAGACTTGACCGATGTACTAAGCGTCGATATTCAAGACTTACCAAATAATCAACCTTATCTTTTGCGTCTGCAAACGAATGAGGGAGATGTATTTACAGGTAAATTTGTGAAACTTTAAAAGTACAATTTTACATACTACTATACATGAGGTAAAAAATCAAAAAGCAACCGTCATACTGAATTTATTTCAGTATCTCCCGAACGACGGAGAACCCATGCTGTACAAAACGTATAACTTGTTGTTTTTGAGTGAAATATATTTTTTTAGTTC
>CALHBW010000575.1 GCA_937930625.1 uncultured Saprospiraceae bacterium
TAACCATGCTTGTCCTGCGGTAAAATCTTCCTTCCATTCTCCAAAATCTTTCTGCGACAATTCAGTTACGACGGTATTATTATTTTTATCATTTTCAAAGACCAAAATATCCTCTAACTCAAAGGCATTCAGCAAGAAAGGGGAATGTGTGCTGATAATCATTTGGGATGTTTTGGAGGCGTGTTTGATGCCTTTTGCAATTGTGTTTATCATATCGGGGTGTAGGTTGTTTTCGGGTTCTTCTATACATATTATTTTACCTCTGTTTGGGTTATAAAATATTGACATCAATACGATGAATTTCAATGTTCCATCGGATATACTATTCAAATCTAACATTAAATTTTTTCTGATGTCTTTGACTTGAATTCTTAGTTGATTGTGACCATTAACACTAAATTCAATATCATTGAGGTTTACATTAATGTCATTAATTTTATGTTGAATCTCATCAAATATTTCCTTTGTACTCTCGTCTATACTCATTTTATGGAGTAGTCCGGAAAGATTGTCAAATGTCGGTCTTAGCCTAAGATAATTTTCTTCATCTGAAATATCATTATAAACCATTGCTTTTTCTAGATCAATGTCGTCGTACACCAATACTTCCTCAATACTCTGTTTAAATTGCTCTATTTCAGGGCTTTTTAGCGTCCAAAGTCCTTCTAATAAAAGTCCTTCATCCTTTGGTTTTTGGATTCCTATATTGAGTTGATGTTCACCATCAATAATTGATATTTTTTCTTCTGCATGAATAAAATCATTGATTTCTATTTGATATAAGATTTTCTTACTGTCATCATCTTCCAAGATATTTTCCGCTAATAAATTGAGGCTAATAGGTTCTTTATCTATCGCAGAGAAATTTTTTACCTTACCAATTCCCTTCCATTTACCGTTTATTAATGATTTTACGCTCCCCTCATTAATCCCAAACCTCAACAACTCAAACGCCTTAATAAAATTCGATTTTCCACTCCCGTTGATGCCGACCAATAGATTGACCTTCGGATTCAGGCGTACCGTCTGTTCCTCAAAGCTGAAAAAGTTTTTTAATGTAATGCTCTTTATCATAGTATTAATTTTGAATGAATGAATTTTGAATTTTGAATAATACAAAATCCTAAAAATCAACATTCTACGAGAACAAAACCATGTATTTATTTTTCATTTTTCTATTGAATTATATTTTGAGAAATTCACTCATTCATCTACTCAAAATTCAACATTAATTATTTTACAACACTTAATAAACCCTTTTTTTGTATCAATTTAAAGACCTCCCTGACAATACGCCGCGCTGCATCAGGCTTTGCGAGTGCTTTTATATTTTCGGATAATTTATCCATTTTATCTTGGTCATTTAATAAGCCCATCGCCACATCAATCATCGTCTCTTTTGCGTCCGCATCTTTGACCAAAATCGCTGCATTTTTCTCTACCAATGCCTTTGCATTTGCCGTTTGGTGGTCTTCCGAAACATTCGGCGAAGGAACGAGAATCGTAGGTTTTCCCACCAAGCATAATTCCGAAATCGTGAGCGCACCCGCCCGTGCAATCACCACATCTGCCATCGCATACGCCAAGTCCATACGGTCAATGAAAGCAGTGATTTTTACATTATCAATGCCTTCAACTTGCGGCTCAAATTCTTCGATATACAATTTTCCGGCTTGCCAAAACACCTGAATATCAGTATTTTGTAATTGAGATAAAGCCGCCGCCATACTATCATTCAAAGTCCGCGCACCAAGACTGCCGCCTACTACGACAATCGTTTTTTTATCCTTTGCTAATCCAAAATGTGTCAATCCTTCCTCGCGTTTTTTGCTGACATTATGAATGTCGCTGCGTACCGGATTTCCTGTGAGGGTTAATTTATTTTCCGGGAAAAAACGCTCCATACCGTCATACGATACGCATATTTTGGAAGCACTTTTTGCTAAGAGTCTATTCGTCATTCCCGCATGAGAATTTTGCTCTTGTATCAATGTGGGAACTTTCCACCGCGTTGCCATTTTCAGAGTGGGGCCACTTGCATATCCGCCTACACCCACGACCACATCGGGACCAAATCTCCGCACAATCCACCACGCCCGCCACAAGCTACTCACCAGCTTCACCGGAAACATCAAATTCCGCAGCGTCAGTTTCCTTTGAAACCCGCTAATCCACAGCCCTTCAATCGGATAGCCCGCCTGCGGCACTTTGTCCATTTCGAGTTTACCCTTTGCACCAACAAACAAAATCTCCGCATTCGGCACATGTCTTTTAATCTCATTCGCAATCGCAATCGCAGGGTAAACATGCCCGCCCGTACCGCCGCCACTGATGATGATTCGGGGTGGTTCATCATTTATGTTTCGAGATTTTCTTGTTTCCGACTTGTACCTCATTTGCATGCTCATGGTACGGGTGATTTTATCGGCTTTTCGATAATTTTTGAATTTGGAATGAAATTGAAGATTTGTGCTTTGTGTTTTCCACCCCCCAGCCCCCTCCAAAGGGGGAGATTTTTCGCTGCGCGAAAAACTTCTCGCTTCCTTCTCCCCTGTGGAGGGCGAAGCACACGTCTATCTCCCCCTTTGGAGGGGGCTGGGGGGTGGAAAAATGTTAAAATCAACATTCCGCTAAATTCCTTTTATACAAAAATTATCAAAGAACCTTATTATTTTAGTTTTTTGTAAATACAAAAAATATTTCATTGATTTTGAGGTGATTAAACTGGGTGTTTTTATTCAGAACCAAATTTATTTTCCGATTTTCTTTCTCTCTGACGAGGTTTAGTAGGCGGAACAATTGCATTCTCCTCAATCCAATTCGCAATAACTTCCCCCACAATTTCAATCCTATTCAACACTTCCCAATTCGTAAATCTCAATACTGTAAATCCTATTTCTTCAAATGCTTTATCCTTTTCCTTATCTCGTTTTTCAACATCTTCGTTTAAATGTGTAATACCATCTACCTCAATTACTAACAACAATTCTAAACACACAAAATC
>CALHBW010000576.1 GCA_937930625.1 uncultured Saprospiraceae bacterium
TTATTAATTTCTTCTTTTTTAATCGTAGAAACCACGTTACCAAGTTCGTCTATTTTGATTTCGAAACCTTCTAATTCTTCGTGTACTTCGGGTTTGTCGTTGTTTGTGTTGTTATCTTTTTTCATGTGATGAAGTTTACGTAACACAGACATTCTTGTCTGTATTTGGTTCTCACAGACCGGAATGTCTGTGTTACGGTTACAAATATCAGATAAATTTTGACAGGATGAAAGTTTGGTGTGCTTTTTTTGAAGTTAAGTAGTGAGACAAACCAAATTACACATTCAGATAAGACATGAGCGCATCGTATCTTTCTTTGAGCGTATCAATGTACTCGGCTTCCTGATAATGCGCTTTTACGACATAATTGTAGCGAGCGAAACTGGCGATGATACGTTCGGGGTTTTGGATATTGAGCTTGATGGTGAGGCGTATAATAGGCGAATCGGGCGATGAGGTTACATAAGTGCTCAAGACCTTTGCATTTTCGGACTCTACAATTTGCGCGACTTGGGTGAGGGAGTAGTCGCGGCGTGGAATTTCGACTTCGAGAATGGTGCCGGGTTCTATCATCGCGCCGGTTTGGGCGAAATATTTGAGCAGCGTATCTAGCGTGACAACGCCGAGATATTCTTCTTCATCTACTACGGGAATGACGGTGAGTTGGAGATTAACCGCCGTTTTGATGACTTCGTAAATGTGTTCTGCCGGATTAACGGTGGGTTTTCGGAGGGAAAGGGTATGCTCACCGAGTATTTTATCGGGCTTATTGAAATCGTAAATATCGTCTTCGGTGATTAAGCCCATAAATTGACCATCATCCACCAATGGCAGATGCCTGACTTGGAAATCTGTCATCCAAGCCAATGCTCGATTGCCGGTATCCGTCATTTTCAACGGCGGCAAAGTCTCTGATATTAGGTCGCGGGCAGTCAATTATTAATTTTGAATGAGCGAATTTTGAATGAGTGAATGTTTTTCTAATGTGATTAATCGTTAATCATTAACCATTAATCATTATATGATGTGTTTATTCAAAAATTGCTCCAATACTTCGTTAAATTGTTGGGGGAGTTCCATCATTGGGGCGTGTCCGCTTTTCTCAAAGCCGTGAAATTCGCTGTTGGCGATGAGTTTGTGGAAGGTTTCGCCTACTTCGTAGGGGGTCACGATGTCGTGTTTGCCCCAAATTAAAAGTGTTGGTGCAGTAATTTCGTTCAATCTGTCTTTGACATTATGGCGGATGGCAGATTTTGCTGCCGTTATGACACACATTGCCTTGTCGATATTATTGACGATTTCAAATACTTCATCGACCAATTCTTTTGTCGCTACTTTTGGATCGTAGAAGGTTCTTTCGGTGCGTTCCTTGATGTATTCGTAGCTACCGCGACGTGGAAAACCCGCCCCAAAAGCTGATTCGTACAAACCGGAACTTCCCGTCAAGGTCAAAGTTTTGACCTTTTCAGGGCAATCCAATGTATATAAAAGCGAGATATGACCACCAAGCGAATTGCCGAGCAAATGCACTTTTTCGTAGCCTTTATAGTCAACAAATTCTTTGATGTATTTGAGAAGATTGTCTATGGTAGCTTCTTTTCGGGGCAAATCAAAAATAGGTAAAACGGGCAGGACGACTTTCACTTTTGAGCCAAAATGTCCGACCAATGGTTCAAAATTGCTAAGTCCGCCAAATAGACCATGTAGAAGCAGCAAGACCTCACCTTCGCCGCTTTCTGTATATTTAAATTTACCCTCTTGGATAAAGGGTGTTGTAGTTGTTTGCATAAGTGCAAATTTAGCCTTTATTAATTTGTTTTTTTGTGTGTTCTGTGACAATTTTTAACCAATTAGACAATAATTGCAATCCATTTTTGGTCAAAATTGATTCAGGATGAAATTGAACGCCAAAAACAGGCAGTTCTCGATGCACGATTGCCATGACTTCGCCTTCATTTGTAGTAGAAATTATCTCTAAATCAGTGTTTTCTATGTTTTCAATTATCAAAGAATGATACCGCATGACCTCGTAAGGCGAAGGGATATTTTCAAACAATACATGTCCCGTATGTGTGAGCATAGATGTTTTGCCATGCATCGGAAGATTTGCTTTGATAAGCGTTCCGCCAAAATACTCACAAATACCTTGATGACCAAGACAAATGCCCATTAATGGAGTTGAACGATGAAAGGTGTGGATTAGTTGCATGAGGAGTCCGGCTTCTTTGGGCGTTTTTGGTCCGGGGGATAACACTAAGCCGTCAAAATTCATTTTTTGAATAACATCAAGTGTGTATTCATCATTGCGAATGACGGTACATTGTGCGCCGAGTTGGGCGAGGTAATCGTATAAATTGTAGGTAAATGAATCGTAATTGTCGATTAGAAGGATGTGTGGCAAAATCAGTGAAAATGAAAATGAAAATGAAAATCAGTGAAAATGAAAATATCAATGGCAATCAATGAAAATGAAAATATCAATGAAAATGGCAATGGCAATCAGTGAAAATGAAAATGGTAATGTCGATAACAAATTGCTTTGACGTGTTAGAGCGTACTTAGTTTTTCATTTTCATTTTCATTTTTATTTTTATTGATTTGCCTCTACAGGAATTTGGTCGAATAAGTCGATGGTGCTATTAAACATATCTTGTACGATAGGAAAAAAGGTTTTGGCAACGTCAAAACCGGCTTGTGGAATGGGTTCGAGGTGTTGGTAGAGTTGGGAGGTGGTTTTCATTTCAGAGGTGAGTATGGAGGCTTTATCCATGAATGTAAATACACAACTCAACATAAAAACACCCAAAGCCGCTAAGAGTAAACCACCTACTATTTTGTTGATGAAACCCAAATCGGCTGCTGCGAGCGTACTTTCCAGTGCTTGCCCCACAATGCGTATTGCCAACATTGCTATCAATAACGTTACTACAAATGCAATTATCGGCACTAAGCCAGACCCGGTAGGCAATACTGTGGACAACAAATCTGCCGTGATAGGCGTCAATTTCAGGGTAGCTATAAAGGCAATAATCGTCCCTACGGTCGTGATGAAGGTCTTGATAATTCCCTTGCTAAATCCGGCATAAAAACCGAAAGCCGCTGCTCCAATGATGAATATATCGACAAACATAGTGTAGTTGTTAGTGCATAGTTGATAGTGCATAGTGCATAGTTTTTGCGAGAGATAGCTTCACGTTAAAACCATGAACTATGCACCATGAACTATCAACTACCAACTAAGACAATAATTTTCTAACGATACCCGAAATGACTTTGCCATCGGCTTGTCCGGCGAGTTGTTTGGTTGCCATACCCATGACTTTGCCCATGTCTTTCATGGAGCTTGCACCGGTTTGGTCGATGACTGCTTTTACGGCTTTTTCTACATCTTCTGCGCTCATCGCTTCGGGTAAATATTTCTCAATCACGGCAATCTCGGCACGCTCTGGTGCAGCGAGGTCTTCGCGACCTTGTTTTACGTAAATATCAAGTGATTCTTTGCGTGATTTGACGAGTTTTTGGAGAATCTTGACACCTCTTTCTTCGGTCATTTCCTCGCCACTCCCATCGGTATTTGCCAATAGAATGGCAGATTTGATAGCACGCAAAGTACGCATGGCATCTTGGTCTTTAGCTTTCATGGCAGTTTTGAGGTCTGCATTAATTTTGTCTGTAAAACTCATTGATTGATTTAATGATTTTCGATTTATGATTTTTGATTGAGATTTCGCTGCGCGAAATTTCTATAAGTATAACTTATTATAGTGCCGGATCGTTCATTTTGTGTAAAAAATACATTTTTTGCGAAGCAAAAATAAAAAACGAATATACGAGTCACGAATAACGAATTAACTAATCCCGAAGCAACTTCGCTTTTTCCTTGACAAATTCTTCTTCGCTGATGAAGCCTCTGTCGCGCAATTCGCCGAGTCGTTTGAGTTTGACGAGCAGGAGGTCGTCCATTTCGCGTTCGGTTTCGGGAGCAGCTACGTTTTTTGCCATGAGGCGGAAGCCGTTGGCTTTGAAACTGTCGTACTCCGTCTGTATGCGAAGAAAGGCGAGGGCATCCATTGTTTTGATTTTTTCGGGTTCGTTGAATCCAAGTTGAACGGCTTTGTCGAGGTGGAAAAAACCTTCGTCTGCCTGCTCGGTCATGGAATAGGCACAGGCAAGGTAGAAATGCGTTTTGATGCTTTTCGGTCTGACACCCAAGGATTTTTTGAAATCCGTAATCGCACCTTTAAAATCAAAATCTTTATATTTTTCGACACCACTTTTCAGATAAGGGTCGGGCTTGCGGTTTTGAGCAGAACGGCTTGTGGCGCGTTGCTGTTGTTGCTGACCTCTTTGGCGGCGTTCTTGACCGACATTGCGACGGTATTCGCGTTTATCGACAAATCTGCGATTGTATTTCATGTCAAATACATCCTTGTCCATCACAAAAAAGAGGATGGCGTCAATAAACGCAATTAACCACACGATAGGTGTCCAGCAAAATATCAAATATGCAATGCCTAAGCCTCCTTGCCCAAGATAAAAACGGTGGATGCCTAATGCACCAAATATCAAAGCTAAAAGACCCGCTATATTTTTGTCTTTCATAAATATGCTATGTGTCAGAGATGTAGTTTGCAAAGTTAGTGATTTTAGAACGTTTAAATATTTATTTTAGTTGTGAGTTCTACAAAATAACCCTGCAAATGCGGTTTTTAAAGTTTTTTCGACTAAAATGGAAATTCCAAGCACCAAAATATCAAATCCCAAATCCCAAGCACCAAATTCCAATATGATGCTTACATACAATATGTTCGCCAAATGAATAATTGCAAATTTGTAGAGGATAATTTATTGTTTTTAATTTTTATAAATTATTAAAAATAAATAAAATACAAATTATTATTTTAAACTAATTATCAATTCTACATTCTCAATTATTCATTTGGCGAAGACATTGTACATAACAAACGCATTTTTTTATTTTTTTATGGAAAAAAGTTTGCGCTTGGATTTTCCTGAAAAAGCTCCATTCTATGTCATTATTATGGCGTTCGGGCGATGTCACTTCATCCTCGCCACCAAAAAAACATTTAATAGCTCACTTCGCCCAAATTTACTTCATTCACCGCCTTGCTTTCTTTTTAAATTGACGTTAGTAATTAGTTGATTAGTTAATTGGTTATTAGTTAGTTATGCTATATCTGTACTGCAAAAGCCCCTGCTTTTATGAAGAGAGTATTTTGTGAATAAAAACAAATTCTAAAATAATGTTAATCAAAAATGATTGGTTTTCACAATTAAAAAGAGATAAAATATTATCTCATGTAAAAACGTATTTATTTTTACTCACAAAACAAGCCACCTTTTGCAAGGTTGAGCATCAATAATACGTTGACTAACAACTAATTAACCAATCAACTAATCACGTCAACATACTACTATACATGAACCTAAAACCAGTACGTCATTCTGAATTTATTTCAGAATCTCCCGAGCCACAAGCACGATGTTAAATGTGAGTTGCAATTTTGTATTTTA
>CALHBW010000577.1 GCA_937930625.1 uncultured Saprospiraceae bacterium
TTTTGATGCCCGCGCACAGAAGGTCACGAAGGCATTTGTGAAGATAATGAACGATGTGGGGATAAAATTCGCCATACTCGGCAACGAAGAAAGCTGCACCGGCGACCCGGCACGACGCGCAGGCAATGAGTTCGTATTTCAAATGACGGCATTGCAGAATATTGAGACTTTAAATATGTATAAAGTCAAAAAAATAGTTGCCGCTTGTCCGCATTGTTTCAATACTTTGAAAAATGAATATCCCGCGCTTGGCGGTAACTATGAGGTCATTCACCACACGCAATTATTGCAAGAACTCATCAACGACGGGCGCGTAAAAATGAGTGAAAGCGGTGCATTCAAAGGCAAAAAAATCACCTATCACGATTCGTGTTATTTGGGACGTGTCAATGGCATTTACGAAGCTCCGCGTAATGTATTGAAGCAATTGGATGCGGATTTGGTGGAAATGAAACGCAGTAAAACCAACGGTTTGTGTTGTGGCGCAGGTGGCGCACAGATGTTCAAAGAAGATGAACCCGGCGACAAACGCATCAACATAGAACGCATCGAAGAAGCCCTTGATACAGGCGCAGATATAGTCGCGGTCAACTGCCCGTTTTGCCTTACGATGATGTCCGATGGTGTAAAAGCCAAAGAAAAAGAAGACAAAGTAATGGTCTATGACCTTTCAGAAATGATAGTCACCGTAGCGTAATGCCTCCGGCTTGCGCCGCGCAATACATAGAAAATGAACGAACAATCAACAATCACACAAAATAAATTCGAGACTTTCCCCGCCACTTCGCGCGTATGGATTTATCAATCTAAAACGGCATTTTCGGAAGCTGATATTACGAAAATACGTACACACATCGACGCATTTACGAAGCAGTGGGCAAGCCATAATCGCGCCTTACAAGCTACGGGTGATGTGTTGCACGGACGGTTTATCGTATTGATGGTCGATGAAAGTATGGCGGGGGCAAGTGGCTGTTCGATAGATAGTTCTGTGCATTTTATTAAAGCAGTAGAGCAAGAATACGGCGTAGATTTATTCGATAGAATGACTTTTACTTACGAAAAAGACGATGCAGTCTATGCAGCCGACCGCGAGCAATTTGTAGCATTATTTGCTTCCGGCGAAATAAATGACGATACGATAGTTTTTGATAATTTGGTGAATACAAAAGCAGATTTTGACCAACGTTGGAAGGTTCGGCTTGATGATAGTTGGCACAAACGAATGGTATAGAGAATAGTGATAATAAGGAAACACGAAAAGAACAATTTAGATGGGTAGAGTATTTTCTTCGTGTTCCCTAAGTGTATAATTTTCTATTTCTGTGCTATTATAGTTTGTTTTCAAGTGTGTGTTTTTCATAAAAAGATGCAGTATGTTTGGTTTTTTGAAACATCACAACTACCTTTGTCTCAAAGAGTAAACGAAGAAACGGAAGCCTAATAAACTAACTTTATAAGCTCAAAAGCCGTATTCTCACTCAAATTTTATCTCTTATTTATTTATCTAATTGGGATGACATAGTTTCATATTATGTCATAACACACTTAATTTTTCTAATTATGAAAAAGCTTTCATTGTTGTGCGCTGTATTATTCGCACTTTCTTTCACAGCCTGCAAAAAAGACTACACTTGTACTTGTACCACTCTCGGTCAGGATTCCATTAGTGAAATGACTAATGTAAGTAAATCTGACGCAGAAGATGCTTGTTCTGCCCTTGAGACTGCAGCACAACTTGTTGATTCAGACGCAACTTGTACTCTAGACTAATTACTATTGAGGTATCAAGATTAAAAACGGTATGGGCGTGATGCTTATGCCGTTTTTTTTGTCTAACAACAAAAAATATTCTTTCACCTATTGCATCTTAATGTAGAATCCTGCATTTTTGTAGAACATTGAGATATTCCCAACAAATTTCTTAATCATTTGAACCTCAATTTATTCCCACTATAATCCAACTTAACTCATATTCAATTTGCTTAGAATCATCTGTGATGCAACAGTAGGGTATGCCTCTGTGCATCTATACAAAACAAACTATTGAGTTATGAGAAAACAACTTTTTTGCATTATCGTATTCGCAATTACCCTAACTTTGACTGCGTGTAATAAAAACCGCACATGTACTTGTGTCGTTGGCGACGAAACATACATCTCCGAAATGGTGCATGTAACAAAAGCCAAAGCAGAGGATTATTGCACACATCAAGAATCTCTCTATCAAGAAAGAGACGGTAGAGCTACTTGTAGATTAGATTAATGAAAGATATAGCAGGCATTTTAAAATGTGTGTGTACATAACAGGTTATTTTCACGCGGAGAGCGCAGAGTACGCAGAGGACTGATAATCAAATGTCTCTGCGTACCCCACGAACTCTACGTGAGATAATTTGTGTACACACTTAAAATGCCTGTTATATCTTCACGTCCGTTTTTTTTTCTTAAATTAGCCGAAATTGTCTGCTGATTTGAGTATTCGTCAATCCATTATTTTCGATTTATTTTTGCTGACCGCTTTGTGGTTGATAGCTATCGTTTTGGTCAATCCTTCTGGAGATTTTCCATTGAATGATGACTGGTCTTACGCTATTGCTGTACAGCGTATGTTGGAAACGGGAGATTTTCGTCCTCTGGGTTGGACAAGCTCTGCATTAATTACTCAGACTCTTTGGGCAACAGCCTTTTGTAGTATTTTTGGTTTTTCATTTGAAGTCTTGCGCGGAGCTACGCTTGTAGTGTCTATATTTGGGATTTTTACGATATATCTCTTAACACTCCAATTGAAATTGAACCGAAAAACAGCCTTTTTTCTTGCCCTTTGTATTGCCTTCAATCCGCTTTGGTTTGCGCTGTCATTTACCTTTATGACAGATGTGTATTTTGCAACTTTTACTGCGATTACATTATTATTTTTCGTTCGTTTTTTTCAAAATAGAAAATGGATAGATTGGTCTTTGGGCATTGCTTTCTCATTGGTAGCGATACTATGCCGACAGTTTGGTTTGTTTGTACCAATGGCATTTTGTGTTGTTTTTTTATTTGTGAATTTGAAAATATTTACAAATAAAAAAATATCATTATATATAATTTTGCAAGCTATTTTACCTTTAATTATTGGGCTTACCACCTTGTTTATCTTTCAAAATTGGATGGAAAATACCGGACGCACACCCTTCGCATATGGTAATCAAACAAACAGATTGTGGTCGCTCTTTCAAAATCCGATGGAACTTCCGGTGCGTTTTTTTAAGAACAGTTTTATAGCAATTATATATTTGGGATGGTTTTTATTGCCGATAAATGGTGGACGGTGGACGGTAGAAGGTAAACGATGGATGACTTTTTTTAGTGCAGTAATATTTTTCGCACTTTTTTGCTTAGACAAACCAATGCCTTTGGGGAAAAATATTATCCAAGAAACAGGTATTGGTCCGCTTTCTTTGTATGATACGATGATATTGGATTTGCCGGGAGTAGAATCAATTGGAAGTTGGTTTTGGTATTTCATAACAGGAATTGGAGTATTGGGAGGTGTGTTGATTATTTATTTGATTATCAATGTTTTAAAAAACATTTTAATACAAGTAAAAAAACGAAATTTGGATATAGAAACAAGTGTTGGCTTGTTTTTTCTGTTGGGAGCTTTTATCTATTTTTTACCCATTGCCTTGCATGGTTTTTTTGACCGTTATTTATTGCCTTTATTAATTGTGTTGCCGGTATCATTTTTTATATTTTATAATAAAAATAATACGAATAAGAAACATGATAATTTAGAAAATACTGCTAATTGGAGGATGTATATTGGCGTGGGATTACTTATTATTCAAATTGCTTTTAGTATCATAACGATGCATGATTATATGTCGTGGAATCGTACACGATGGGCGGCAATTCGTCATTTGAATGAAGTCGAAAACATTCCGTTTGAAGATATAGACGGTGGTTTAGAATTTAATGGTTTATATTTTTACGATGCTCAATATCAGGCACGGGATACAACGGGAATTTGGTGGTGGACGGGCGAACGCGATTACGTACTTTCTTTTAGTGAATTACCCAATTTTAAGGTTGTTAAAAAATACAAATACTTTAGATTTATAAATCAATCGCATGAAGAAATTTTAATCTTAAAAAGAAAATAAATTACCGAAGGAACATGCTTATCCAACGTTTTTTATATATTTGGATCGAATTAAAGTATCCCCTTGCTATTTACTAAAATTTAACAACCAGTGTGATTACCATGAGAAAGTTGAATCAATATTCAGCACCCATTCATTTTATTTTATTACTCGTTGGCGTTCTATTAATATCGTCATGTGCTCCTGACCGCGACCCTAATAAACCCCGTTATATTAATCCCAAATTTGCCAATGCCTACACAAGCAAAGGTAATTTTCATTACAATAAGAAGGAGTTTGACAAAGCTATGGAGAATTACATCAAAGCGATTCGGGCAGACACCGGGCATACAGAAGCATATTATCGCAAAGGTTTGGTTTATACCGATAGAGGAAATTATTCGGAAGCATTAAAAAATTTCAATAGAGCCATTGAACTTGAACCCGAGCATATGGATGCACACCTTAATAGAGGCATTACCTATCATCATTTGAAACAATACAATAAAGCAAAGCTAGATTTTAATAAGACGATTCAAATTGCTCCGACAAATCATAAGGCTTATCAATACCGCGCAATTACAAACTATGAAAGCGGTAATACAGCACAAGCAGAAAAGGATATTTCGAAAGCTTTAGAGATAAAACCAGATTATGCAGATGCTTATTACAACAGAGGCAACCTTCATAATGAACAAGGTAAAATCGCAGAGGCAGAGCGTGACTTTACAGCAACAATAAATGCAGATCCGCGTTACGTTCCCGCTTATAATAATCGTGGTTTATTGTATTTTAATCAGAAAAAATATCGTGAAGCTATTGCGGATTACACCAAAGCACTTGAACTTGACCCCAATTCGGTTATTTTGTACGTCAATAGAAAAGACGCTTACGAAAAAATCGGCGACCAAGCCAAAGCCGACGCAGATTACCAAAAAGCCCTCGCATTGCAGCAGGGGAGGTAACGAGTTGATGAGTTGACGAATTGACGAATTGATGAGTTGATGAGTTGACGAATTGATGAGTTATTGAGTTGACGTTTTTTATCACTCTTTGAACGGGAGTGTTCACCCAACTGTGTCTTATTCGATTAAATTAAGGATGCTATATTTACAAAAGACTGATAATCAAATCTCTGCGAACTCCGCGTTCTCTGCGTGACACAAAATATTGAATAGTCCCCTTTGAACTCATCAGCACGTCAACTCGTCAACTCATCAACTCATCAACTCATCAACTCATCAACTCGCCATCTGATATAAGATAGCCAAAACGAGGTGAATCGCTATCATAGAAAATAAGAGCATCATACCGTAGCGTGTTACGCGCGGGTCAGCAGATTTGTAAAATTCTTTGATGGGCAGCAAGCCGTTTTTCATAATCGTTGGGATGCTTACAATTGCCAAACAACTCGTAATCACGACAAAGGCGCGGACTAAATACGGCAAATCAGGTACAAAAAATTTCAGCGCATAATTCACAGGAACGGTGAGCAAGAAAGCCGCAAGTGCCAGCTTCTTATTCGGCATCAATAGGAACGCCGCCGTACAAATCACGACGACAAATCCATGATTAAAGTAATAACGCAACTCATTGAGGGTGTGGGTAAATGCGCTGTTTTGTTCCGAAAATTTCAGGTCGGTCAGATAAAATGCCATCGCAATTCCGATAAATAAAGTGACGATAATTGTACGTCTGCCGGTGTTGACAATTTGCTTTTCGGTGGCATCGGGATTGATATATACTTTGTAAATGTCAATCGAAAATAAAGTCGCCAATGAATTGAACAGCGAGTCAATCGTACTCATCAGCGAAGCAAAAACAGCGCACAAAATCACGCCGCGCAAGCCCGGACTCAGGAAGTTGGCGAGGATATAAGTAAAGGCTTGGTCGGGTTCGGCGGCAAGTGCTTCCTTACCCACGATACCCGCAAGCGCGACACCCGGCACGATGACAATCAAAGCGACATAATACTTCATAATTCCGCCTGCCATCAAACCAACCTGTGCATGGCGAAGGCTCTTGGCGGCAAGTGAGCGTTGGATAACACTCTGATTGGCACACCAATAATTGATATTCAAGAAAAATAAACCGAGCGTAACGCCAAACCAACCGAGTTTTGGATGGTCGGCGGGTAGGTGCATATTCATTAGTTCGGGTGTTTTTTCGTAGAGTTGCCCCCATCCACCGAGTTTTTGGAGTGATACCCAAAGGATAATCGTCCCGCCAATCAGCAAAATCGAAAACTGTATAATATCTGTCCGTACCACCGCCTGCAAACCACCGAAATAGGTATAAATCGCCGAAAATACGCCCAAAAATACAATCAAAACACCCACACGCGTCATCCGGTCGTCGCTGATAAAAGACAGAAATTCGCTAAACGCCAACTCACCTACATATGCGCCCCAGAGCATTGCCACACCCAAGCCGAGTGTTGAAAATAAAATCAAATTTCCGATAGAATACGCCAACCCGACGCCTTCTCCAAGTCGCTTTTTAAGAAATTGTGTAATCGTTATAATCCTATCTTTCAGGTATAAAGGCACAAAAATAAAGGCTGCCATAAACAAACCCTGAATGGCATTGATTTCAAAATTAGCTTGTGCAATACCATACAAATACGCCGAACCCATCATCCCCAAAAACTGATAACCGTGAATATTCGTCGCAATCGTCGAAATCGCAATAGAGTACCAATTCAGATTTCTGTTGCTCAAAAAATACTCTTCGCTCGTCATGTCTTTACTCCGCTTGCCAGACATGGCAATGAGCATGACCACCGAAAAATAAACTACTACGATAATAAAATCAATCAACATAAAACAATGAGTAATTTTGAATGAGTGAATGGGTGAATTTTGAATGAGTGAATGATGAGGTAGGAAAATGATTCACTCATTATTTTTCGTGAAAATAGAGAATTATTCGCAAAAACAGGTAGGTTTTTACAGACTTCAAATAAAAAAAACGTCAATTCATCAACTCATCAACTCGTGAACTTCTCAAAATAAAAAGAGTGTACAGCATCGCTGTTATCCCGAAAGAAAACAGCGAATTTGTACACTCTTATTAAAGCGAAAATTTTTTAAGGGTAGAACTTCAATTTAGGTAAAATTATGAAGAAGCCCTGCAAATATTCCAAAATGCCTTCTTATTTAACTTTGTAAGGTTTGTTGGTTGAGATATAGATAAAAAAATCAGTTTATATTGATAATCAAATCTATATAAAAGTCAAAATGTGACATTCTTTTAGTATCGAAAAGAAATCTATGTATGAATTTGATAAATTTCTCCTTTATTTATTGAAAAACGTAATTCAAATAAAAGGAATTACTTAGCTTTACCTATTATACGGAATAAGCGACTATATTGTTTTGTTTTATATGAATTTTCGACAATTATTCTGTAAAAAATATGACAAAGTATTTAAAGAATCATAAGATATGTCCAATCATAGTAAAAGACTCACATTTGCCATCTTGAATTTGGTAGGCTACGTAGGTGTACTGACAGTCAACTTTTTAGCTGTCAGTTTGCCACTCAATAATAAAGACACCGGCGAACTTTCAGACCAATATCCCAACCTGTTTGTACCCGCAGGATTGACCTTTTCTATTTGGGGAATTATTTTTATCCTCTTGGGAATATTTGTGGTGTATAGCTTCGTCTATACTTTTCGTAATCGCAGTATGACTGACAGGTCATTTTTAGATAAAATTGGTTATTGGTTCCTCATTTCCTGCCTTGCTAATATGGCTTGGCTCTTTGCGTGGCATTATGAAATTTTGCCACTTTCGCTACTGATTATGCTGCTTATATTGGGCGCATTAATAGCGATTTACCAACGGCAGCGCATTGGTATTTCGGCAGTATCAAATACCGAAAAATACTTGACACATCTGCCTTTCAGTATCTATCTTGGTTGGATTAGTGTAGCCACTATTGCCAACGCAACGGCATTGCTCGTAAATGCGGGAGTAGGTGGATTGGGCTTGGGCGAAGCACTTTGGGCGGTGGTCGTCATTCTTGTGGCTATCGGGCTGGCATTGACTATGATTTTTAATCGAAGAGATATATTTTATGCTTTCGTGGTGGCATGGGCTTTACTCGGAATTTACCTCAAACGAAGTGCCGCAGTGGATGTGGTGCAGAGTATTGTGTGGGTGAGTATCATAGGAATAGGCTTGATATTGGCGGCGAGTTTGGTGCAAGTATTCAGAAGAAGAGTTTATTGAAAAATTCCAAATTTTGTGTCACGCAGAGAACGCAGAGTTCGCAGAGAGTTGATTATCAGCTTTTTGTAAATTCAGTATCCTTCATTTAATCGAAAAGACACAGTTGAGTGAACACTCCCATTGGATTTTGGATTTTGTTATTTGGAATTTCCTTACAGAACTATTTTTTATCACAACTTGTTATTACAGAAAACAAAACGTAATTTTGCATTATATTAGTTCAAAAAACATTTGTCGATAAAGTCAATTTGAACTTGCTCTTGACACTTGTACTTGAACTTAAATTGGGTTCCGTAGCTTAATGGATAGAGCATCGGATTTCGGCTCCGAAGGTTGCAGGTTCGAGTCCTGCCGGGATCACTAAAGCCTTGTAAATCTATTGATTTGCAGGGCTTTTTTTGTTCGTAGCTTTTTGCACATAAAACAATCCCAACAAAATCAATCCGCCGCTAATAGCGTGATACCATTCCAGTCGTTCACCAAAAAATACTGCAAAAATAGCTGCTGCAAGCGGTACGACATTAATAAAAAGTCCGGCATTGGCAGCACCGAGTTGTTGTACGCCTTTGTTCCAGAAAAGGTACGCGGCGCATGTTCCCAGCAGTCCCATACCAATTGCAGATAGCCAAAAATCGTAGGTTGAAACAGGTGGCGCGTTCATTCCCAACATTGGAAGTAACAAAACAAAACCAAGAAAACACACCACATTTGTGAGGAAAGTGAAAACGAGGTTGTTATGAACAACAGCGTATTGTTTTATCCAAACATTTTGAACCGCAAATAACAGATTAGCAAGCATAATCAACAAGTCGCCCACCGACCATTGGAGTTGGAGCAATTGGTCTGGTCTGCCTTTTGACAATAGATAAACTACACCGGCAAAAGCAATCGCAATACCGATTTTTTGTCGATTATATATAGGTGTTTTGAGTATTAAGCGGCTCGCGAGTAGGGTAGTGGCTGGTGTCAATCCGATGATGAGTGCTGCATTGAGGGCAGAAGTGTAGCGCAATCCCCAGAAGAAGAATATATTGAAACCAAATATCCCGACAAAACCCACCAGAAAAATTCCTTTCCAACCTTTTTTGATTTCTTGAAATGACAGGTCTTTGAGAAAACGAATTTGCAACAAAAAAAGAAACCCCACGCCAAATAAATACCGCCAAAAACCTGCTTCAATAAAGTTGACATAGCGCAACATGATTTTAGCTTCATGGAAATTTAAACCCCAAAAAGTAGCCGCGCCAAGCAGTAGAAATACCGCCGGATTTATCTGTATTTTGTTCATACCTAAATTTGGAGCGATTTATGTGCAACTCTATTTCATTAAAAACATTGCTTACTCCTCACTAAACTTTTATCATGAAAAAAATTGGATTGATTGTTATTGCTCATTTTGTAATGGGGATTATATTTTTCGGTTGTTGTACAAATCCTGATAAAGTTAAAATTATTGGTGTAAGTCAATTTTTCATGGAGCATGACAGTATTTTTGGAAATCCCTCTGATACAATTCGTGGTGATTTTACGGTTATAAATTCTTTTGATACTGAAATCGCACATAGCAACTTCAACATCGGGTTCAATAATCTTTATGCTATGCAGCCATGCGAAGATGTATTCATAAATGAAATCGAAAGTATCGAATGGTATTTTGATGTTCCATTGATTTTAAACGGTGAAACTATACCTCCCAACACCAATCTTGTAACACACAATGGAACGAAAGATTTGCTTGAGTACAACCAATGGCGTTACCAATACTACATAGCTTTTACAATAGGAAATCTGCAATTTCCTACTGGGTACACTACAATAAAACTAATATTGAAAACAGATGACAATATTGATATTGAAAATGAGATTGAGGTATATATGGCTATTGAATAAAAAGAAAATTTGTTTTTATATTAGAAAATAATAAAAATTTAAAATGTTGACTGTTAGTGTAAAACCTATAAGGTTTTTGGAAACCTTATAGGTTTGGACGGAGAGCACAAATGTCTTTTACAAAAAATGTCAAGGAATCTCTATTAAATCTCTGCTTTCTTCATCGCCTCAATCGCATAATTTGCTGCCCGTGCGGTCAGTGCCATAAAGGTCAGCGAAGGATTTTGCGTAGCAACTGAAGTCATACATGCGCCATCCGTGACAAATACATTTTTACATTCGTGCAGTTGATTCCATTTATTGAGGAGAGAAGTCTTCGGGTCTTTGCCCATACGGACGCCGCCCATTTCGTGTATATCCAAACCGGGAGCTTGTTTGCTGTCATTAAAATTGATGTCTTTAAACCCTGCTTCGGTGAGCATTTTGGTCATTTGCTCCTTGAAATCTAAAATCATTTTTTCGTCATTCTCATCATAATCCATCGAAATATTGAATAGCGGAATACCCCAGTCGTCAGTTTTGCTTTCATCCAAAGTAACGGTATTACTTTCTTTTGGAATCGTTTCACCCATCATACCAGCCCATATGCCCCAATTACCAAATCCGGGTTTTTCCATCAGGTTTTTGTGCAATTCATCTCCAAAACCTGTCGAATTAAAAGACTTACCACGACTCGCGCCAAATGAAACGGCATAGCCGCGCAAAAAGTCCGTCTCTTGTCGATATACATTACGAAAACGCGGAATATATCCACTCGTCGGACGTTTACCCTCCGGTTTGAAATCATCAAAACTATCAATTGTAGCACTGAATCTGGCGCGGTAATTATGAAAAGCCATGTATTTGCCCAATAAGCCATTGTCATTGCCGAGTCCGTTGGGAAATCGCTTGGATTTGGAATTGAGCAGAATAGCATTGGTATTAATTGTACCTGCATTCACGAATATCGTTTTGGCAAAATACTCCGTCGTTTCCTTCGTATTCGCATCTATGATGCGTACACCTGTGGCGCGGTTTTCTTTTTCATCAAAAATAACAGAATGTACAACAGAATGAGGGCGTAGGGTCAAATTCCCCGTCTTCGCAGCCGACGGAATCAAGGTCGAATTGGCATTAAAATAACCGCCATAAGGACAACCGCGTTCGCAAACCACACGGTTTTGACACAAGGCTCTGCCTTGCTTTTTAATTTCTTCCGTGACTTCCGAAAGATGCGCGCAACGCCCGTAAATCAGGTGTCTGTCTTTATAATTTTTCTTTAGATATTTCTGAAAATGCTTCTCTACACAATTTAATTCCCATGCCTTCAAAAACTCACCATCGGGTACAGTATCTAAGCCATCTTTATTGCCCGAAACGCCCACATATCGCTCCACATAGCTGTACCAATCTTCCAAATCATCATATCCAATGGGCCATTCCACTGCAAAACCATCTCGCGCAGGTCCTTCAAAATCGTATTGGCTCCAACGCTGCACCTGTCGCGCCCACATAATAGAACGTCCGCCGACCTGATAACCGCGAATCCAGTCAAAAGGCTTTGTTTGTATGTAGGGATGCTCCTTGTCTTTTACAAAAAAATGCGTCGTATCTTCCCGAAAAGCATAACATTTGCCGACTACGGGATTTTCTTCGCGTTGCTCCCGCGTCAGATTGCCGCGATATTTGAACTCCCAGGGGCGCATATTGGTCGTCGGGTAATCTACGATGTGTTTCACATCGCGCCCTCGCTCCAACAGTAAAGTCTTGAAACCTTTTTCGCAAAATTCCTTAGCTGCCCAACCGCCCGTCATTCCCGCGCCGACAACGATGACATCATATGTATTTGACATTTTATATTAATGGTTAATGATTAATGATTAATGGTTAATGAAAAAGCAGCCTCACGTACTACAAATTAATCATTAACCATTAACCGTTAATCATTATAAATTAACACATCCCGAATAGCGACTTGGTATAAATTCGTATTCAAAATGATTGACTTGGTAATTTTCTGAACGGGTAAAGTATTCTACGATTAGTCTTTTATTGGTTTCGACGAATTTTTGTGCGGTCGAAGAAGTAGTTTTATCAGGGAATCCTTCTTCGAGAACTTGTTGCTGTTTTTCGGGGCTAAGTTGCTCAAAAGGCTTACCGAATCTGCTGCTCTGTACACGTTCCTGAAAGCTTTTTAAGCCTGTCAAATATTTTTCAATATCCTCCATGCTAAAGCAATCGTTGATTCTTGTCAACATATAATCTATAGGCGTTTCGGTATCGCTTAGGGGCATCTTTTCCGTTGGAAATATAGCTGTTTGCAATGCCTCTATGAGTCGATATTGACTTTTATTCAATGGCAGATGTTGATACGTTTTACGTGCTGCTCCACTTTGAAAATCGCAGGAAGGCAGTAATGCTAAACCGGAAGATACCACTACTATTTGTCGGATGGCTTGTCGTCTTTTCATACTAAAATATGTAGAATAAAGTGAGACATTACTTACAGGTTGACCAGAAACTCCGTAATGACTGCTTTAGCTGTCAAGTGCATAGTTATTTTAATTTGTAATAAATTTATAAACAATGAATTATAAATAAATTTTTATTTTACTTGACAGCTAAAGCAGTCATTACAGTATTCGCGGTCAGACTGTTAGCTACGAATACACGAATTATTAGTTCTTAATTCGTGTATTCGTGGCTGAATTTTATTTAAAATCAATTTCATTACATTATTCTCCGATAAATGTATATTAAAATAAGTTAATTTCAAATTTATTTGAGAATAAATAAAACGAATAACAAATACACGAATAACGAATACAGGACATTAATCCAAAGCAGAGCCTACGAATTGTCGAAGTTTCAGGCTGTAAAAATTGGTATAAGGCGCGAATTGCATCATCCACACCGCAATTAATTCTTCTTTCGGGTCGATGAAGAAATAAGTATTATACGCACCACCCC
>CALHBW010000578.1 GCA_937930625.1 uncultured Saprospiraceae bacterium
CCTATATTTGTAATGCTATATGAATAATAATTTTGAACCACTAAGCAACTAAGCAACACTAAGTATCTCATAAGCAATTACTTAGTGATTCTTCGTTCCTTAGTGGTTCAAAAGATAGCATTACAAGTGTAGGACTACCAACTAATTAATAATCAATGGCAATGTCTTCGCCAAATTGATAATTGAGAATGTAGAATTCATAATTAATTCAAAACAATACTTTGTATTTTATTTATTAGTAATAATTTATAAAAATTAAAAACAATAAATTATTCTCTATGAATTTGCAATTATTCATTTGGCGAACATATTAACTTGGTTTATAGTATAAGTAAGCGGTTGGGGACATAACTAAGGAACGCGGGATAAATAAGTTTACCAACTTGGGTAGATTATTTTGTGTTTCCCCGTATAGCTATCGGGGTCGTCTTGAAAGAAGGCGTTTATCGGGATAAATAACTGATTTCAAGGCGGAAAATAAGCACAAAAGAAGCAGCCAAGATGGTAAACTTATTTTTGTCGCGTTCCTTAGGCAAACTTAGACCGATAGCCTTTGTTTTTACAGGTCGATTAAAATCGCCTGTACGGTTTGCTACGGCAAACTATTATATACAAATTCTATAATTTTTTCAGCATTGATAAAACCTTGTCCGCGCGTTTCGTCCCATTCCTTGGTGAGTCCCATTTCTTTGACTTCTTCAAGGGTTTTACCATCAGATTTGGCGGTTTTAACGCGCTCGCGAATGTCTGCCAATACATTACGGTAGGTTTTTAGTTCTTGTCGATTAGAGAGGTTGCCGTGTCCGGGAATGATAATGGTTTTCTCATTGACGATAAAAAGAGCTTTGTTGATAGCCGTGATTAAACCGTCAATCGAACCACCCGAATTGAGGTCGATAAAAGGATAGTTTCCACCGAAAAATGTATCGCCCATGTGCAGTACATTTTGCTTTGGAAAATAGACAAATGAATCACCGTCAGTGTGTGCATCATGTACGTGTATGACCATCATTGGCGTGATAGAATCAAGGTAAATGGTCATATCGTCGCTAAAAGTAATCTGCGGTAATGCCGCCGGAGGAGAAGGTTCTACGATGCGTCCCATTCCGCGAAACTGCTTGGTACTCATGCGTTTACGGACGTTTTCGTGTGCAATGATTATCGTGCCTTTATTGCCGAGGTTTTCGTTGCCGCCTGTATGGTCGCCATGCCAGTGGGTATTGACGAGAAAACGGACGGGTTGGTCAGTAACAGTGGCAATCGCAGCGAGTATTTTATCGGTCAATTGTTCAAATTGGTCATCAATCATATACACGCCATTCTCGCTGACTGCTATACCGATATTACCGCCCGAACCTTTGAGGACATAGATATTTTCGGCAGCTTTTTCGACGGTAATTTCGACCTTACTCCAGTCGCGTTGGGCTTGGAGGGTAATTGCTATTGTAGCAATGAAGATAGTTAAGATATACTTTTTCATAGTAAATTAATTTTGATATGTGGTCGTTTATCTTTAATACTCGAAATTACTACAAGGTAACATTTTCGTATTTTAAAATGATATTTTTTATCATAAAATAATATTCAAACATCCGATAATTAATTATATTTACCCTTATGAAATCAATGATTACCTTCTTGCTTACTTTGCTGTGTTCTACGCTTTTCGCGCAAGTCCAGCTTCCTGATAATATGTATCCCGATACGCTTCACCATCCGTTTTGGTACGGCGTAGCTTCGGGCGACCCAACAGATTCGGGCGTTATTCTCTGGACGAAAGTAGAAGTTGACCTTACCCAAGTCAATCCCATCCCGCTTAATTACCTAATCGCTACTGATGCCGATATGGACAATATCGTACAAACAGGAACAACGGAAGCCACTATTCTCACAGATTGGACAGCTAAAATTGACATAAACGGTTTAGATGCCACGACGACTTATTATTATCAATTTGAATTATCGGACGGCACTGCTTCCCAAATCGGCAGAACGAAAACCGCCCCTTCCGGTGCATCGAATGAGTTAAATTTTGCAATTGCCTCATGTTCAAGTATTTATTCAGGATATTTTAATGCCTATCGGCGAATTGCAGAACGCGACGAGTTGGATTTGGTCATTCATGTGGGTGATTATGTGTATGATTTCGTTGACCCGGATGAGCAGATTCGTGTACCCGAGCCGCCTCCGATTGACCCGCTTTATTTGGATGAATGGCGGGATTTACATACTTATTATTTGCTCGACCCCGACCTGCGACTGATGCGACAAATGCACCCTATTGCTGTTCTTTGGGACAATCACGATACTGATGGCGACGATGAACAAACCACGATGGAAGCCATGCAAGCCTTCCACGAATACGTACCTGTACGTCAGCAAGCGGATGACCTGCATTTGTATCGTCGATTGCAGTACGGCGATTTGGTGGACATTATTTTCATGGATGCCGAATTGTATCGTAATCAGGACTTTATCACACCCGAAGAACGTTCCGTCTTGGGATTTGAGCAGTACGATTGGCTGATAAATGAGATTGATAATTCGACAGCACAATGGCGGATATTTGGGACACAAAAGATGTTTGGGCTATGGAATATTCAAGATAGCCCGATTGATTTGCCGATTGGTAATGGAGAAGTGGTTGACCCAAATAGTTGGGATGGATATATGCTCGAACGCGAAATGTTGTTGACTCATTTGCGCGACAACGAAAAGGATAATAATATTTTTGTGACGGGCGATTTGCACTTTGCCCTGGCATTGGATATTCCCATTCATCCGCTTGACCCTGATGAGTATAATCCCGAAACAGGTGAAGGTTCGGTGGGCGTGGAAATGATGGGCGGTAGTATCACACGCGGCAATCTTGATGAGAGTGGTTACGACCCGTTTATCGGGGAGCTTTTAACTCAAATTAGTTACTCGCTCAATCCGCATCATGTTTATGAGGAGTTGGTGAAACATGGCTACGGTACACTTACCATTCGACCTGATACGACGATTGGGAGGTTTTGGTTTTCGGATATTTTGCAATTTGCGGATGTAGAAGAACTTGGTGAAGAATTATTTTGTGTGGATGGAAAAAATCATTGGGAACGCTTTGGTACAGTCGATGTCGAACTTCCTGTAAACGAGGACTTTTATGTAGGAAATCCGTTTCCGAATCCTGCTAATGCTGAATTGAATATTAATGTTTCCATAAAAAAATCACAGCAAATTATGATTCAATTATTTGATATTGAGGGACGTAGAGTGGGTGAGCCACAGTTTTTTAATTGTCATTCAAATGGTGTCAATACCCTCACATTAAATAATAAAAATATTGAACAGGGGATGTATATGATGAAAATTAGCGGTGCGCGATTTGAAACAGCAAGAAAAATTATTATGACGAATTAACAATGTATTAAAATTTGGGTTGCGGGTTTTGGTATCACATAAGTGGCAATTGAAGAAACACAACTATTGTCTCTTTTTTCACGTATTTAGTCAACTTTCCACTCATAACCCGACAACTCATAACTCAATATATAGATCGGTAAAATTTTTATTTTTATTTAGCTCAAAACAAGACCATGATTTTGAGTGACTTTTTGTTTCTTTGTGGTCGGAAAGGTTGACGAATCTGTGTTTGTTCCTAAAAATACAGCCACAGTATATTTCTAACTTTTCAATCACATAATTTATAACTAATGGCAAGAGTTAATATTTTAGATTTATTGCAAAATACCATTGAAGAGGTAAAGCAAGGCAATCGCAACAACCCAAATGAACCTACCGCAGACCCAACCGTTTTTGATTTCTTAAAAGGAAAATTGGGTGATATTCACCAAGTCAATCAGGAAAGAAAAGCAAGAGGAGAAAGACCACTCAAACTCAAAGATTTATTGAGAGGCAAACTAAAAGAAGCACGCAACCAACACAAAGACAATCCTAATGTACCCGACTCGATTTTTGATAAATTGACGAATAGAATCGACGAGCATGATAAGGTACGTCAGCAGCAACGTAGCGAGGAAAGCATCGCCGAAATTATCAACGAATATGGTATTGATGTGAGCAGACTTTCTCGTAATGAATTGAATCAAATTCAGCAAAGATATGTCGCTGATAATGACAAACTCGACGAGCAGTACGCGCAATATATTCACCAACTCAATCAGAGTAGATAAAAACCAGAAGTTGGAACGCTTTGCTGTCAGAGGTCAAAATCGGGTATTATAGTTAGTGCCCGAAACTGCCATTTGACAATAAGATGGTCTGACTGATGAACCAACTATGAAAAGCTAAGTAATCTAGACCTTTACTGGAGCGGTGTTGACTTAGGTTGACATCGCTTTTTTAGTGCAAAAATTCCAAAATTCAAAACCTAAATTCGAAGGTTTCATTTTTGGAATTTGTTATTTGTTATTTGGAATTTCACTAAAAGTACTGTCCTAACCCGAACCCAAAACCATACTCACCTTCATTTCGCAAGTCGGCAGATAAGTCGAGTCGCAGAATCATATTGGAAAATTGACGGATGCTCACACGCAAGCCCATTCCTCCAAACAAAGCTTGATTTTCGTGTCGCCAAATCGTATCGAAATCCTCACCTGATAAAGCCAATGCACCAAAATCTAAAAAAGGAACGAGCTGTATCGCACCAATTTTTCTTTCAAAAACCATTTGACGATATTCGGCATTGAAACTCAACTCGCGTGAGCCGCGCAGCACTCTATCGCCGGCTCCGCGTACATTGATGTAATTGTCCAAAACGAAGGAAGGAAAAGGTGTGTAATCATTGTCAGAGACACCGATATTGAGGCGCAAAGCGAGGTTGCCGCGCTTGCGGATGCGTCTGAAATATGAGGTTGAGTTTTGAAATTTCCAGAACGCATTATCATCCACTTCGGGTGCAGTACTGACTTCAAAACAAGCAAAGTTGGAGAAACCATCACGGTATTCATTGAAGAAATTGACACGATTGAAGGTATGCAGAACTTTCGCCAAAAATTTGGGCGTATCAACCGAAATTGCTCGTGGAGAAACGACATCTTCGAGGATTTGTGGTGAGTATTTTTCGTATAATGGATTGATGCCAAATTCAAGGAAATTATTGAACTTAAATTCATACCTCGCCAAAAATTCCGCCGAATACAAATCATAGAGATAACGCAGGTCTTGCTCGGGAAATTTGACCGGTTCGAGGGTCGATTGTTTGAGCAAATTTACAGAATAGCCCCAGCGTGATTTTTTGATATAAGGTGTTCTGATAAAAGCATGAAAAGTGTGCCTGTCGTAATACCTGTAATACGCGCTCGCCACACTGCCATTTCCCATAAAATTATAATCAATAATACCCACTTGCGCGATAATCGTACCGCCTGCTGCACCAACGTTTCCAATAGGAATACGAGTGGTACGTTCTTTTAGATGATACTCAATGATGCAGCCATCCGTCGTATCACGTACTGTCGGTATTATAGTCGAAAACAGGTCTAAATTTCGCAGCACTTGTTCGTCTCTCTTCAGACGTGTACTATCCAGTTGTTCACCCGGATGTACACACAGAAAACGCCCCAAATGGTCTGTTTTGGTCTTTTTACAACCTACAATTCTGACCTCTTGGACAGTTTGAGCATTGATATTTGTGAGAATAAAAAGAAAAATAACCCCGATAGCTATCGGGGTGAAAATCGATTTCACCATAGAATTTACTTTGTGGTATATGGAAGTGCAAAGTTAATGGTTTGTTGGCTTTTGAAATGTTTGGAACATGACAGAAGTACAAAAAAAACTCGCCTTGCATTTTTGGAAATGCAAGGCGAGTGGTACGTGATGTTTTGTAGAGAAAATTCATGAATTTTCTCTACATCAGGAAGTTTTTTTCTGGACATTTTTTGAAAAATCACTGAAGCGTCTCACGTAGTCGGTTGATTTGTTCATCCGCCCATCCGGTAGCTTGTGCGATAAGGGCGTTATCTGCTCCTGCTTGGATGAGATTTTGAGTGGCTTCGGTCATAGCATCTCGCCAACCTTCGTCGCGATTGAGGGCAATGACTTGTCGCTTGCCGACTTCGATTTTTGCCTGTTCGAGTTCTTCGGGGCTCACATTATCGTAGTTCACGATTTCGGTGGCGCGTCGTATGCCTTCATTTTGAAGGTTGACTTTCGGAGCTTCAGGATTGTGGATGCTTTCGTAAATCAAATCCAACCAATCGCGGTAGTTCGGTGGTGTGTTTTCGTCTTTGTAATTGGGATTGAGGTAAATGAGTTCGTAATTGAATATTTTGCGTTCTATTCCATTGATATTTTTTGGATTAAGGTTGGAAATCAGTACCTCGTCGCGGTAAAGTTTCTGCGTATTGACGTGTACACGATACGGAGCGGTCATCACCACGATAGTATATACCGTTCGAGCTACGGAGTAGTCAGCAGCAGAGCGTTGTTGCTCGGTAATCGCTTGTAAATGATAATGCAAAAATCGGTCAAAATTGTGGTCGTATTCCACTTTTTGAATCTCAATAATGACTCGTTTCTTACTGTCTTCCGCAAAAATATCGTACTTGAAATTGATGTTGCCGATTTTGGGTTGGAAGGATTTTTCGGTTTCGATTTTGTCCGGTTCTACTTCAATACCGACAATATCCCGCACGAAAGCCTTGAAAACGGTTTTGTCCGTAAAGGCTTTTTTGAAAAACACTTCATTGTCGAGACGTGCGAGCATTGGTTTTTATTTTATTATTTTCATTCAAATTTACACAAAAAAACAACACGAAACAAACGCGACCTCGTACAGGCGATTTTAATCGCCATGTTTCGAATTGTACAGGTGAGTTGCTATATATTGGAGAACATGGCGATTAAAATCGCCTGTACGACCGACGCAGCGACCAAGCCGCCCACACCACAAAGCCCATCAAAAGCACCGTATTCACCGTCAAAAGCATCGTACTACCTGCGCCATACGAACCACGCACCCATTGACTCACAAAAAACAAACCCACAGCGACACCCAAGTAAGTCAACATCTTAACAATCGGATAATCAATCTTATAAAAGCGTTGTCCGGTCACGTAGCAGAGCGCACTCATGGTAGCATAAGCGGCGAGCGTAGCCCATGCGGATGCCATATAGCCGATATGCGGTATCAGCGCGACATTGATAAGAATGGTGAGCAATGCGCCCGTGCAGGCGAT
Organism: uncultured Saprospiraceae bacterium; assembly: GCA_937930625.1. GTDB lineage: Bacteria > Bacteroidota > Bacteroidia > Chitinophagales > Saprospiraceae > JAHDEO01. The sequence continues at coordinate 7,185 of CALHBW010000578.1, forward strand.
GTACGCACCAATATGCGTCTTGTCGGAGAGCTTGTACCAGATGGCAAAATTATAGTACAAACCAAGACAAACATTCGCCAACAAAAGGATAGGCACAATGCGAATACCCACGCGATAAGGCTCATCCACGATAAATTTAACGAGGTCGATATAAAACCAAATACTCAAAAAAGCAAAACAGCCCACCAACGTAAATGCCTCTGCCACTTGCCCATAGACTTGCTTGGAATCTTCGCGGTTGGCATTGCGAAAAAAGAAGGGTTCGGCGGCGTAGTTGAAGGCTTGAGTGAAGAGTGCCATCAGTATCGCAAACTTGTAACAAGCACTGTAAATACCGATTTGAGATTGGATTTGTTCGGGGCTTCCGGGTAGTAGGCGTTGGAGGAAGATACGGTCTGCCACCTCATTGGTGATACCCGCCAAGCCAACGATTATCAAGGGCGCACTATATCGCAACATGCTTTTCCACGCCTCTCTGTCAAATCGCAATTTGACCGAGAAATAAAGCGGCAACAGCAGCAGTAGTGTCGCCAAACTTCCCATCAAATTGGCGACAAAGACCAATCCTATCTTGTTTTCTTCTTGATAAATGGCTTGCGCGAATGTATTGCCTTGTTCGGCGAGTTTCGGACACATTTCCAAGAAAAACAGAATAAACAACACATTCACGACCACACCC
>CALHBW010000579.1 GCA_937930625.1 uncultured Saprospiraceae bacterium
TGTTTAGAATTGCAGTTGACACTTTTATCCTCAAATTAAAATAATGTAAAATGTAAAATAATAAATGTAAAATGTAAAAGTTGTAGGACGCGAGTGGACGCAAAGTGTTTCTATTTTATTGATTTTTAATTTTTTAAACAAAAAAAAACAAAAATGTATTGTGCACTTACTACAAGCACTTTTACATTTTACATTTATTATTTTACATTTTACATTTCAAAAAAGTGTCAACTACTTTTACAGCAAATTTAAACATGCCAGATTATTTTCTTCGTCTTCCCTAAAAATTACAGTAAGTTATTGATTATTAATTAGTAAAAAAACGAATAACGAGTCAACGAATAACGGGTTACGGCATTAGGGTGTTTCAAACAAAGCCTCCAAATCCAATACTTTCTGCACCAAACCCAAACTGTGCTGATTATGCGCCAATCCGAAAGGTGCGATGAATGTCCACACCAACATTTTTTTATTTTTTGTAGTTTCTTGAAAAATAAAGCCTTTATCGCGTACTGCTTCTGCGTATGATTTGGTCATTACAAAGGGTTTTTCGTGGAATTTTATTTCAAATAAATTAATGACTTTATCTTTTCTGTCTAATAATAAATCAATTTGTGCGCCCTTTTCCGTAGCTGTTCCTTTTTTGTGAAATGAAGACGAAATCGCATACACCCCTGCAATACTGAGTGCTTTTTTTATTTGTGGTAAATGCTTGATACACAGGCTTTCGAAGGTATATCCACTCCAAGTCTTGTATGCCTGTGTTTGGCTCAAATGCTGCCAGGTATCATCGCCTTCGTAAAGGTTATTTTCGATAAATTGGAGATAAAAAAGCGAATATTCGTCAGTCAGGCGGTGGAGTTTGCCCTTCTTTTTTTTACCGTAAGCCCTGTAAATCGAAATGAAACCCGACTGCTGCAATTCATCCAAGACTTTGGTGAGTGTACCGCCGTTGCCCACGTCCGATGCAGCGATAATTTCGTCGCGGGTCATGCCTTGCCGCTTCGTAGCGAGTGCGCGTACCACCGACACATGATTGTCCGAATTCTCGAACAGCGCAGGGTATAATTTTCCAAATTCATCGTGCAACAAACCCGTTTCCGAAAAACAAATATTATTGATATTCTGAATGGCACTATCTCCCGCTTCTACTTCTTTGAGATAATGTGGAATACCACCCATTGCCATATAAATTTCGACGATATGATAACGGGGCAGCCCAATATTTCTGCTGCGAAAATAATATTCCGTTTCGTGTAAAGTAAAGGGTTTCAGGTGAATACGTCGGGTGATGCGATTGTGTAAGCCACCTGTGTGATTGACTACTTTTTGCACCATCCATGAAGCCGCTGACCCGCATATCACGACTACAATATTCTCTCTGACTGCCCAACTATTCCAAAAAAAACTTAAACCTTGTATAAAATCTGTCTCACCTGCTGACAGCCACGGTAATTCATCAAGAAAGACCACATATTTTTCTTTGGATTCAATCTTTCCTAAATACCTAGTTAGCAGCATAAAGGCATCAAGCCAATCAATTGGTGTCTTAATAACTTCATCTTTATTTGCAAACTTGGAGAGTACATGGGCAAAATTTCTGAGCTGTCGTCCAACATCAGCATTTTGAATACCCGAAAGTTTGAATCTTATGTTTTCCCGGTAAACAGATTCAATCAAAAACGTCTTCCCTACCCTTCTGCGACCGATGACCGCCACCATCTCCGCCTCCCGCGAGTGCAAGGCTTTCATGAGTATTTTCTGTTCTTTTTCTCTACCGATTAATATTGTATTTTCCATGTGGAATGTTGCAGTTTCCCCAATACTCGCCTTGCATTTTGGAAATGCAAGGCGAGTATTTGTAGCTGAATCTATGTTTTAAAACCTACTTTAAGCTATAAAATGATTTGATTTCAGCTTAATCTAAGTAAAAATACATAGATTCAGCTACGAAAACAAATTTTGTCAGCTTAATCTAAGTAAAAACAACAAGATTCAGCTACCAAAATATGTTTTTCCAGCTTAATCTATGTTTTAAAACCCACTTTCAGCTACGACAAAATCGTCCACTATCAAACAAGGCGTCCGTCCACCGTCAACCTTTAGAATATATAAATAATTTCAGGAAAGAGAATCACCACCGCAATCATAATAATTTGAATGATAATAAAGGGAATAATACCACGATACAAATGCTGCGTAGTGACTTCGGGGGGTGCGACTCCCTTCAAATAGAAGAGCGAAAAGCCGAAAGGTGGTGTCAGGAAAGAAGTTTGCAAATTGAGTGCCATCAGGATGCCAACCCAAAGCATATCTACTTCATATACATTAAATATTGGTGTAATGATAGGTACAAATATGAAGATAATTTCGATGAAATCAATAAAAAATCCCGCAACGAAAATCAAGACCATCACGATAGTTAGGAAAACCATCGGAGATAGATTAGCATTTTGAATGAGTTCGATGAGATAATCGTCTCCGCCTAATGTCCTGAAAACCAGTGTGAAAGTCGTCGCGCCCAATAATATCCAAAAGACCATTGCGGTCAATTGCATCGTTTGTCGCATGACTTGATTAAGGATATCGAGGTTAAATTTCCTTTCTAATACCGTCAACAAAGTCGCACCCATCGCTCCTACCGCAGCCGCTTCTGTAGGCGAAGCAATCCCCGCGAATATAGACCCCAAAACCGCTACAATCAATAAAAGCGGTAGAAAAAAGGCTTTAAAAACGCGCAAAGCAAAGCCCTTACCACGCATCGCTTTCACTTCTTCTTCCGGTATCGGCGGCGCCCATGTAGGACGCAAATTACTGATGACCAAAATGTAAATAATATATCCAACAACCAATAAAAATCCGGGCAAAAATGCTGCTTTGAACATTGACCCGACATCTACTTGCGCTGCACCACGCGAACTCGCCCCTATCTGGTCTGCCAATAAAATCAAAACCACAGAAGGCGGTATAATCTGCCCCAAAGTTCCCGATGAAGCGATAACGCCCGTTGCCAATTCAGGTTTGTAACCACGCTTGAGCATTACGGGCAAACTAAGCACGCCCATTGTCACCACCGTAGCTCCCACGATACCCGTCGAAGCCGCCAATAATGCCCCGACTATCACCACCGAAATCGCCAAACCGCCACGCAAACTCCCAAAAAGGTTCGCCATCGTCTCCAAAAGACTTTCCGCCAAACCCGATTTTTCCAGCATAATACCCATGTAAATAAACAAAGGCACTGCCATGAGCATCGTCGTATTAATCGTCCCCATGAAGCGCGAAGGCAGCAAGTTGAAATCGCGCATACTAATCACTTCCGGTGCAAACATCATCACCACCAATGCAAACACCACAGATACACCACCCAATGTAAAAGCCACCGGATAACCTTTGAGTATCAGGGCAAAAATGATGAAGAAAAGTATTAATGCTAAAAATCCCATTGGACGAGTTGATGAGTTGATGAGTTGATGAATTGTCGAATGAACGAGTTTGATGAATTTACGATTTACGAAGGGTTTGGATGGAGTGGATGATGGAGGCAATGCCCTGTATGAGAAGGAAAACAAAGCCCAAGACCATACAAAATTTGAGTATATACAGTGCAGGCAAACCGCCTGCCTGCCCCGAACTTTCGCCCATTCTAAAGGAAGTCATCGCGTATTTCCAACAAGCCATAATCGACACCACACACCAGGGTAATAAGAATAATAATCCACCGATTAGATTCACTTTTGCTTTGCCTCGCTCCTGCCATTTAGCATAAAAAAGGTCAACACGTACATGCTTGTCGTGCTTGAAAGCATAACCTGAACCAAATAAAAATGTCAGCGCAAATAAATAAATCTCCAACTCAATCATCCATATGAATGATGTCCCCAAAGCATAGCGCATAAATACATCTACGCATATTATCCACACCATCAATGATGTACACCAAGCAAATATTCGCCCGATGTTTTCATTAATTATCTCAAAAATATTTTTAATTGCGTTCATGTTCGTGTATTCGTTATTCGTCAATTCGTTATTCGTGTACTCGTCAATTCGTCAACCCATCAACTCGTCAATTCGCCAACACAATTTTAACAACTTCTTGATATGCCGGATTAGCAAGTGAGTAAAAAGAATTTTTACCCTCTCGGCTGACTTTCACAATCTTTTTGCCTTTGAGTATGCGTAAATGATGCGAGGCAATCGCTTGTTCTATCTTGAGTGCTTCGTGAATCTGAGTCACCGAGCACTTTTCCTCTTTACTCAAAAGGTCGATAATCGTAATACGAATCGGATGAGCGATAGCCCGCAGGGTTTCCGTGGCATCCTCCAATTGCTCTATATCAAAACGGCTGTTCATACTCAATCAAATGTTTTTGTTTGTGCAAATATAATAAAGAAAGTATAAGCGCAAGTATCAATAGAACGTGGCATGATATTTTTGCCACGTTCCAATACAATTTCGGGTATAGGAACGTCAAAATTTCACCTTCGCAACAAGCCACTAAATTTTACGTTCAATAGTACGTCAAAAATGTACGCTCTATGACGCTACCTTAAAATTAAATTAATTTTTTGTGCAAAACATTTGAATGTCGATAATCATTCACCTTATTTTTTATACTTTTGACAAAAATTAGAGGCAGAAGGATAATAAGGGAACACGAAAAAAATAATCTACCCGTCTGAATTGTTCTTTTTCTTATATGTTTCACTAAATTCTCCTTAAATACAGGGAGTATTCGCGTCAAATTTAGCCAAACATATAAAAAATAACGGCTTCATTTGGGGTAGATTATTTTCTTCGTGTTCCCTAACCCTGCCATCTCTCAATCACTATACAAATGGATATAAATAAAGAATTAAAAGAAACTTTCAACGAAAAAGGGGAAAAGATAAGTCCTGTTTTGCCCGAAGGCACCAAAAATTATCTTATTGATATTGACGGAACGGTCTGCGATGATGTACCCAACGAAGAGCCGGAGCGCATGGGTACAGTAGAACCTTATCCCGACGCACTCGAAATCCTCAATAAATGGTATGATGAAGGACACATTATCTTCTTTTTCACCTCTCGTACAGAGGCACACCGCGCTATCACCGAAGAATGGCTCAACAAACATGGCTTCAAATATCACGGCATGTTGATGGGCAAACCACGTGGCGGTAACTATCATTGGATAGACAATCATATGGTACGCGCAACAAGATTCAAAGGAAAATTTACAGACTTAGTGGTCAAACAAAAATCTATCGAAGTCTTTAAAGGATAAAATTTATCGAAAATCAAAATGTAAAATAATAAATGTAAAATGTAAAAGTACTTGTAGTACGCGGGGTATTGTGTTTGTACATACTACTATACATGAACCTAAAACCAGTACGTCATTCTGAATTTATTTCAGAATCTCCCAAGCCACAAGCACGATGTTGAATGTGAACTAAAAAAATATATTTCACTCAAAAACAACAAGTTATACGCTTTGTACAGCATGGGTTCTCCGTCGTTCGGGAGATACTGAAATAAATTCAGTATGACGGTTGCTTTTTGATTTTTTACCTCATGTATAGTAGTATGGTGTTTGTATATTTTTGTTATTTAAAAAATTGAAAACCAATAACATAAAGAATGTTTTGCGTCCACTTGCGTTCTACAACTTTCACATTTTACATTTGTTATTTTACATTTTACATTTTAATTCCCCTTTCAAATGTTGTAAAATAATATCTAATTTCCTAATTTAGATGCCGATTACACTTTATTATAAAATAAAATGTAATCGGTTTTTTTTATTTAAATTCCAAAAAACAAATTCCAAATTGAATTCATTGACCATTAACAATTAATCATTAACCATTAACAAACGTTATGAAATTGTTCAACACCATGTTTCGCTGGTACATTCGACAACGTCTGCCTCGTATCCGGCGATTTGAAAACTACCCCGTCGAGGTTCAAAACCTGTTATTTCGTGACCTTATTAATACTGCAAAAAACACGAAATGGGGCAAACAATACGGCTATGAAAGCATTACAACATCTTCCGAGTATCGCCATCGTGTTCCGGTAAGTTCCTATGAAGATATTTTTCCGTACATCAACCGAATGATGTATGGCGAACGCGATGTACTCTGGCCCGGCATAGTGAGTTGGTTCTCAAAATCTTCCGGTACTACAAATGGAAAGAGTAAGTACATTCCCGTTACAGAAATCAGCCTACGTACTTGTCATATTGCAGGCGCACACGACATCATGGCAAAATGGTACGACAATAACAAAGATGCACGACTTTTTGAGGGAAAAGGCTTAATGGTCGGGGGCGCACACGAGGCATTTGAACCATATCCACAAACACGCGTAGGCGATGTATCAGCTGTGATGATTCATCATATGCCGGGTTACATCCACCACTTTACGACACCGGATGTGGACACGATGTTGACCAAAGACTTTGATGAAAAACTTGCTCGTATGGCTAACATTACACCTTCCGAATGTGTGACCACACTGATGGGTGTACCTACCTGGTCAATTGTTTTGTTCCGACAAATATTGGAAGCCACCGGCAAAGATAACCTACTCGAAGTGTGGCCCGATTTTCAACTTTACATGCACGGCGGCGTCAATTTTGAACCTTACCGACAGCAATTTCAAGAGTTTTTTCCGGGCGAAAAAGTTCGTTATTTGAATATATATAATGCCTCAGAGGGTTTTTTTGCAGCACAATTAGAAAATGAAGCTCCCGAAGGCGAGATGACGCTTTTATTGGATAATGGTATCTTTTACGAATTTCTCCCTGAAAGCGAATGGTATAAAGAACAACCTGAAGCCATTGATTTACAAGATATTGAGTTGGGTAAAAACTATGCTATTGTCATTTCTACCAATGCCGGTTTGTGGCGATATATGCCCGGCGATACCATCAGTTTCACCTCCAAACATCCATACAAACTCAAAATCACAGGACGTACAAAGCATTATATCAATGCCTTTGGCGAAGAAGTGATGGTAGCCAATACAGATGCAGCACTCGCTAAGACTTGCGAGCAGACTAGAGCCAAAATCAGCGAATACACAGTCGCGCCTAAGCTGCTCTCAAGGGCATCATACGGGCAGCACGAGTGGCTTATCGAATTTGAACATGAACCCGAATCGCTCGAAAAATTCAGTGTGCTACTGGATAAAAATTTGCAAAATATCAATTCAGACTATGAAGCTAAACGTTTCAAGGATATGGCACTCCACCAATTACTGATTCATAAAATTCCGAAAGGTACTTTTCACAACTGGTTGCGGTCTAAAGGGCGTTACGGCGGACAAAATAAAGTCCCCCGACTAGCAAATGAAAGGAAGTATTTAGAAGAAATTATGGATTTTGCTTCAAAATAGAATACATTTTAGGTAGCTTTTCATATAGTTTTTATTTTGACTATGTAATCTTTTAGTATTAAAAATCAGTTATTTATAAATACTCATTAAACCAATTAATTAATTTATCTCTGTCACATTTTAAGAAAAATGTACCAAAATGATTTTTACTCGCCGTTTACATTGCAGGTGTTTAGTAAAAAAATTAAAATATGAGGTGGATTCAAGAGGTAAATAAAGAATTAAAGTTAGCGCTCCAAACGTCTTCTCAAAACATTCTTCAAATAACACTTATCTTTTCGGCAGGCATCACAATAATCTTTGGATTATTGATGATTTTGACCAATAATAACCAAAATTTATTATTTTCATTAGGCTTTGTAGCTATAGCCTCAGCCTCGGTTTCAGCATTTATTTTCAGTTATTTCATCAATATCCAAAACCGCCAATTGGAGGAAATGGAAGCCGAGCAAAAACGCTTGACACTTGAAAAAGAGGTCGCAGAAGCTACCGCAAGGGCGCGTTCGGAATTTCTCTCTACGATGAGTCATGAGATTCGTACGCCCATGAATGCGGTTATCGGGATGTCTCATATTTTACTCCAAGAAAATCCGCTCGAAACGCAAGTCCCCAATTTGAAGATATTAAAATTCTCTGCCGAAAATCTCCTCTCACTCATTAATGATATTCTCGACTACAATAAGCTCGAATCCGGTAAATTAAACTTTGAACAAACCAACTTCAACCTTAATGATACCGTCAATAGCATTACACACTCCCTAAAATCAAAAATTAGAGAAAATAACAACCAAATCGTCGTTAATATAGATGAGAATGTACCACAAAATGTAATTGGCGACCCTACCCGCCTTGCACAAGTACTCAATAATTTGTTGAGCAATGCCGCCAAATTCACTGAAAATGGTACTGTCACACTTGACATCAATTTGCAAAAAGAAGAAGAAAAAAATGTCCTGCTGGATTTCGCTATAACGGATACAGGTATTGGTATCCCGGAAGATAAATTGGATCACATTTTTGAATCATTCACACAAGCTTGTTCTTCTACTACGCGCAAATTTGGCGGCACAGGACTTGGCTTGGCAATTATTAAAAAAATCCTCGAACACCAGGGCAGCGCAATCAATGTAAAAAGTACAGTCGGCGAAGGTTCTACCTTCTATTTTACGGTTCAACTTGAAAAAGGGACAGCCCCGGATGTTTCTGCAATTCAAGAAGAAACCACCCTCAAAAGCCTTAAAGGTACAAAGGTGCTACTCGTAGAAGATAATAAAATCAACCAACTCATCGCCAATCGCTTCCTCGCCAAATGGGACATTAGTTACGATGTAGCAGATAATGGTGCAATTGCCCTTGAAAAAGTACAAGACAACGACTACGATATTGTCCTGATGGACCTCCAAATGCCAACCATGGACGGCTATACTGCCACCGCAAAAATCCGTAATTTGCAAGACGACAAGTATAAAGAATTACCCATCATTGCACTCACAGCATCCGCTATGCTCGAAGAACGAAATCGCGTATATACCGTAGGCATGAACGATTATGTCACCAAACCCTTTAATCCCAGTGAACTATACAGTGCAATCAATAAACATGTAAATGTAGCGTGATTCGGGTTA
>CALHBW010000580.1 GCA_937930625.1 uncultured Saprospiraceae bacterium
GATTTTTGAAGAATTGGAAAGCTATCTTTGTGCGGCTACGGGTTTTGATGCTTGTTCATTGCAACCCAATTCGGGCGCACAAGGCGAGTATGCGGGCTTGCTCACCATTCGTGCGTACCATGAAGCGAATGGCGATACGCATCGCAATGTCGCGCTTATTCCTGCTTCGGCACATGGTACAAATCCTGCAAGTGCGGTCATGGCGGGTATGAAAGTCGTCGTTACGAAATGCGATGAAAACGGCAATATCGACCTCGACGACCTCAAAGCAAAAGCCGAAGAACACAGCGATAATCTCGCTGCTTTGATGGTGACTTATCCATCGACGCACGGTGTTTTTGAAGTAGAAATTAAACAGATTTGCGACCTCATCCACCAACACGGCGGCAGAGTATATATGGACGGTGCCAACATGAACGCACAGGTCGGCTTGACGAGTCCGGCGGAGATTGGGGCGGATGTTTGTCACTTAAATTTGCATAAAACATTTGCGATACCACACGGTGGTGGCGGACCGGGTATGGGACCCATTTGTGTCAACAAAAGTCTCGCGCCTTACCTACCCAAACATCCACTCGTACAGACGGGTGGTGTGAAGGGCATCCCCGCAGTATCGGCTGCACCGTGGGGTAGTGCGAGTATCTTGTTGATTTCTTATGCTTATGTGCGAATGCTTGGTAATCAAGGTGTTGTGGATGCAACACGCTACGCAATTCTCAATGCAAATTATATTGCAGCGCGTTTGCAAGGCGAATATGACATCCTTTATAAAGGTGAAAAAGGGCGTGTAGCACATGAGTTGATTATTGATTTACGGAAATTTAAACCGCTTGGTGTAGAGGCAGAAGATGTGGCAAAACGCTTGATGGATTACGGTTTTCACGCGCCTACTTTGTCCTTCCCCGTAGCCGGTACGATAATGATAGAACCCACTGAAAGCGAAGCAAAAGACGAACTTGACCGCTTCTGCGATGCCATGCTCGAAATCAAAAAAGAGATGGACGAAGTAGCCACCGGAGCAGCCGACAAGGAAGATAATGTCTTGAAAAATGCACCGCATACATTGGCACTCATCACAGCAGATGAATGGTCACGCTCCTATTCTCGTGAAAAAGCAGCCTATCCCCTACCCTATGTGCGTGGCGTGAAATTTTGGGCAGCCGTCGGGCGGGTCAATAATTCGCAAGGTGATAGGAATTTGATTTGTACTTGTCCGCCGCTTGAGGCGTATATGTAGGATAATATTTTACTTAAAAATTTTGAAGGACTGACTCATGTTTTGGGTCAGTCTTTTTTGTTTTTAGCTTTGGCTTTAGCGCGTTTTATCCATAACTCCGTAAGCTCATCAGGGCTATAACTGGGGTTTACCGAACTAACAGCCGGATGTTTTTTTAATTTTAAAATGAGACTTGGGTCTGTAACCGAAAAAGTAATATTTGGAGTTGTGTAGTTAATTCTCCAGTGTATGATGTCAGATATAGCTAATTTAGTTCCTCTGTATTTACTTTCCTCTCTCAAAACGTAATCAATAATGGCATCTCTTGTTTCGAGCCACTCGCAGGGTAGCAAGCTATATTTTTTTTTAAACGGTAAACTATACCAAGTCACATCGCTACCCTTATAAGTTACTGTTATACTTGGTCTTTCGCTATGTACCATTGCGCTGTACAATACCTGCTCTGTTGCTACTGACCAGTTAAAAGTCGTATTATTTCTTTCCATGTATTTTATAATAAATAAATTTATTTTTCTCTCAGATAATAATTTCGGTTGCTTCACTTTCGGGTTGAATTTTTTGCCTCTAAAAAAATAATCGGTTTCATTTTCAGACTTTGGTGTGTTTTGTGTCGGTTTTATTTGTATATCTTCTATTTTTTTCAAAAAACTATTAAATGTTCTCAAGCTATCAAACCTCAATCCGTATTGCATAGCAGCATAAAAGTCAAACTTTGGTGTATTAGGAAATGTACCTAATACCGTCAAACTATCTGAATATGTGAATTTGTAATTTGTTTTATCTTCATGCCGATTAATTAAGAGTATATAATTTGCATGTGATACAAGGTTTTTATATGATCTGCCATTTTTATTATATCGACTTTTGATGGTGTCCAGTTTATTGACCAAATTAATAACCGATGGTCCGTCACCTTTATACCAATGATTTACATTGAATTTGTAAACTATTTCTCCCCCTTTCCAGTCCTGACATTCATATCCGGTCAAATATCCCTCTACCATATACTCCGCTTGCTCAATTAATTCCAAACATTTATTTTCCTTCTCTTCTGTTGAAAGATGTGAATAATTTGGTCGCTGTGCATTGCTTTTTATTGGTGACAAAATAATCAAACTAACGTAAATCAGAGCTAGGAAATTAAATCGGAGTAGATTTTTCATAATATGAAATTTTAAGCAAAAATATTTAACTGATTATCAGTTACTTGAGACGTTGTGTTGATAATAAAGTGACTTTAGCAAAGGAAAGCCTATCGCAATGCGGTAGGCTTTTTCATTTTGAAATACACAAAAAAATACCTATTTTGTAAGAAAATAAAGGCATGTTTAGAAATGTGG
>CALHBW010000581.1 GCA_937930625.1 uncultured Saprospiraceae bacterium
ACATTAGGCGCGGATAGCAGTTACCAAATCAGCGACAAAATTGTAGGTGAAGGACAGAACAAACGAGGCGAATATACTACCCTGCTCAAAGGCGGTTCGGGTTACTCGACTTTTGGACTTACAGCAGGTATTTCTCTGCGATTGAGTGGTAAAAAATAAGAGAAAAAGTAAATGATGTGTTTACTTTTACCATATAAACAGGATATACAATATATTCGCCAATTATGAATTTTGAATGATAAATTTTTGTCATTCAAAATTCATAATTCATAATTTAGCGAAGATATTTGGATATAATAACGGAATAAAATATTTCCGAATAGAGGCTACGCACCTATAACGGGAAACAACCACAAACAAAAATGGATAGAAACATAATCATGGCGATAGTGGCGGTGGCATTGGTTGCGATGATATTTATTGGTGTGTCATTCTTTCGGCAACCCGATTACTGCCCTAATGACATTCAGATTCATACTGAAAAAAAATCGTATGAAATTGGAGAAGAAGTACACCTGTCGCTGAAATCTGCGGGTAGTCTGCCTCGTATTTCTACCTATGAATGGACGACAGAAGACGGTCAGATTTCCGACCAACCCTCCCCTGTTTTTGTATTTAATGAAAAAAACACCCAACAGATACTCGTCAAAATCAATAAAGATTGTGAATACAGATATGTCTTTGAAGTGGTGGATCTTGTAAATGACGATATAGACGAGATCGTCGTTACACAAGGCAAAATATCTGTATCAAAACAAAGTGCTTTCGTTGGTGAGTCTATTCAATTCACGGATAATAGCGACGGAGCCTCGGCGTATTGGTGGAATTTTGGCGATGCCAATTCCTCGCCTTTACAAAATCCTACACATGTCTATACAAGCCCCGGCACTTACACCGCATCGCGTATGCTCAATGGCGATGAAGATATGGTAGTAACTACCCAAATTACCATAAAAAAACGCAATACACCCACCATAAAAGACCCGAATCTAACTGCCCAATTTACTATTGGCAAAACCAATGTACGCGCCGGAGAAATCATCCAATTTACCGACCAAAGCCCTAATGCCAAAAGTTGGTTGTGGAACTTTGGTGACGGTTACACTTCACAAGAGCGCAACCCTTCACATGTGTATAATTTTGCGGGAAACTATATCGTTATGCTCTCCGTAAATAATACAGGAAAGAACGTCAGTACACAAACCATCACGGTCAACCCGCCAATCGCTGTAGCCGATAATATTATTGTGAATAACGGTGGCACTCCTCCCCCACCACCACCTATGGATTTGGCGACAAAATTGAAAAATAAATTTCAAGAAATCGCGCGTAGTAATAACGACGAGTTAAAGACAAATATATACTATAATGATTTGCTACCAAATGTAGCAGATGAAAATATGTCCGTAAAAGTCAGTCGAAACGGGCAACAAATCGAAGATACGTTTTATGATTATTACAACAGCCTCAATATACAGGGCGGACAACAAATCAGCCGCGTAGAGGTAGTGAATACTGATGCAGAAGGTAAGGCTACTGCCTTACGTGTTTTTGAGCAATAAAATGGTTCTTTTACATTTTTTGCAAAAACAGAAATTTGAATAAATGTAAAATGTAAAATAATAAATGTAAAATGTAAAAGTTGTAGGACGCGAGCGAACGTGAAATGCTCTTATTTCATTGATTATCAATTATTAAAAGTAAAAAAAACATAATAATTTGTGTGCGTACTACAAGCACTTTTACATTTTATATTTTGTGTTTTACATTTTAAAAATGCAAAAATTGTCAAAGAACCTAAAATATATAACACAGACTACGAATAAATCAATTTGGTACGGACAGGTTGCGACCCGTCCTTTAATTCAAACTTAGAATGCGAGACATATTTTTGTTAATGGGAATTGTAGGCGTCATAGCCCTCACTGCTATACTGTATGGAATGTTTTCAGGAGGAGAAGAAGATACTATCGACCACATGGAACTCGTCGATGATACCAAACCTACTCCCCAACTTATTTCCGAACCAACTCCTGACCCCGAGCCGGTCATTGAAGAACCGGACGTAAAAAAAGAAACACCAGTGGACAATCCTCCAGCGCCTAAGCCTAAGCAACCAATCGCAGAGTACAAACCTATCGTACCTAGAGAACAACCCAAACCAACCTATACTCCGCCAAAAACTACTTACGAACCCGCTCCAATCACAACAACTCAACCCGTCACGAGTTACACACCGCCCACTGTCACTCAACCCAAACCTATCGAACCTATCGAACCTGTTGTCACATATACGCCACCTCCTACAACCAACAAACCTATCATCAAACCTGAGCCGACAACCTCTCCTCCTCCTGTCGTATATACGCCACCAAAACCCACTGTCGAAGAACTTGAAAAGGAAAAAATCGCACTTGAAAAAGCAAAAAAAGAAAGATTAGAACGTGAAAAGGAACGTGAAGAACGTGAAAAAGAAAGGCTAGAACGTGAAAAAATCGCTGCTGCAAAAGCAACAGCTGCGCGTATCGAACGCGAAAACAAACTCAAAGCAGAAGCAGAAAGAACCAGACTTGCTACTCAAAAACGCAATAAAGAAAGTACAATCACTACATCGCTCAAAGCCATAGTAAGTAGCAAAACATTGGGAGACGATTACGATAAAATCATTAATATTGCCACTGACAATACACCGATAAGTATCATAAAAAGCGGTGCAACCGAATCCAACACACTTTATAATTATTGTCAGGACATCACCATCCGCGAATTACAAAAAAATATCAATAGAGTAGAAATTATAGAAGAAAACAACACCGTTACGCATATTATGATTTACGAAAATTAATTTTTTTTATCCTTTCATAAAAAACTGTTTTTCAATACATTGAGTCATTCAAAATTCAAAATTCATTCATTCAAAATTACAATCGCACCATGAAATACATCACATTGGCATTATTTTTAATTATGATAAGCTATAATTTGAATGCTCAAATAGAAACTTACGAGACATTCGATTTTATATATATTGACAACAGCCAAACGACAGCAGAAGATGGGCTTTCGCAAGAACAAATTGACCTCATCGAGACACGCGCTGCCGAGATTGCTGAAAACAATGGTCAATTGCTCATCATTTATGCCAGCAATGACAACAATCCCAAAATCACAACAGATGCCAAAAATGTAAGTACTTGGCTCAACAATATATTGCAAAATGATGCCCCTTTCCCGGGTGATAAATTTGCAGAAAAAAAACTCGTCCGCGAGGCATTGTATAGTAGTGGCTTTGAAGTAAGCCGTCAGGTCAATTTCCATTTTTTCATTACTGACCAATACGCCACTTCGCTCCAAAATCAACCAAGTCAACCAAGTACCATGATAAGCATGTTGGTCAACGAATTTGTACAAACACTTAATTTTAAAGGAAATGCAATAGCCAATATTTATATTAATAACAGACAAGCACAAGCACTAAAACTTGGCGAAATCCAAAAAAAACTGGAATACAACAATCCCTTTGAAGCAATAGACCTCAACATCAAATACAAAATTATTGACCTAAAATTATAATTAATTGCAATACCTCCACCAAATTTTGAATGGTAAGTAGTAAGTATTGAATAATCGACATCTTTTGAGCAGGGTATTTTTTTGTCAGACGAAGCTCATTTTGACGATTATAGCCGAGCTACATGAGGAAAAATAGCTGAAGTATGGCGAAAAAAGACACGTTCAAAAATGT
>CALHBW010000582.1 GCA_937930625.1 uncultured Saprospiraceae bacterium
ACTTTTTTGACGAGGGAATTTTGCGCTTAATTTTTCTCTTGGAAACGGGCGTTTATCTGGATAAATAACTGTTTTCAAGGGGAAAAGTAAGCGTGAAAGTCGCCGTCAAAATGTTTAATTTTTAGCCTAAAAGAGTATATATCTATTCTGTGAGATTTGTCAGAGAACCAAAAGCATTTTAACCATGAGCAAATATATTTTAGCCTCTTTTATCCTGTTATTTTTATTGGGAATGAAAATTCTTGATACAAATGAGGAAGATAAACTGAATATGAAACTTGAATTCAACGCCGGAAAATATGACTCCTTTGGAATACCCATTCAATATGATGGAATAGGTAGAAGCTATTGTTTCAAAAAAGAATATCAATACAATGATACGATAGCAGGTTATGATATTATGATGAAAAGAATGAGTGATACGGATACAATATTGATTAGTGGAGGAAATGGTAAATCTTTTTTTGAGGGCAAACTTGTAAAACTTCCTAAACCCCAAGTGTTTTATCAAAAATCCTTCGACCCTAATACATATGCGATTGGTGAAATAATTATCCACGAGAGATTTGACTTTATCAAAACGGGTGATTGGGTATATAAGGAAGGTAATAAAACACAAATGGTTAGTTTCAACACTAAAGTTAAAATCGGCGAACCGCCCTGCAAGAGAACACGAAATAAATAATAATCTACTCCCAAATTAGAACGTCATTTTGAATTTATTTCTCCCGTAGAGCCTGTCGGGTTCTAAGTTTATTTATGACAAGTTTATCTGATTGGTTGACACTTTATGAAATTAATATTACACAAAATGTAAGTCATCCGTTTACTAAACTTTTCGAGTTTAGTAAACGTAAGCATGTCATCAAAATTTGTAATGACCTAAAAATTAGTGCTTTATGTACGTTTACTAAACTCTTTGAAGTTTAGTAAACGGAGGTCTAAATTATTTTTTCAAATTCCAAAAGTGTCAACTACTTCTATGGTTTAGATAAACTTGTCTTATTTATCGAGTAAATTAGAGCTTTCGGTAACACCCTCTTTAGGCACAACCAATGTTTTGGCAGCCTACCATACCATGTTTTATTTTTCAACAGTAGTAGCTTTCGCCAATTGCGCTTCCTCTTCCTCGGTCAATATTTTTTTAGTCGCATCAATGAATTCATACGCCGTATCCAGTGCATTCTGATGAATGTCAACGCCCGGTTTGGATTTGGCGAATTTCACCAAGTCGGAGGCTTGCAAAGTATTGCGTAATTTGGTGGTAAGTGCGTCGGAGAATTTCTCGCGCTTGAGCCAGCCGAGTATCTCGTCTGTGGTCGATTCGAGGGCGTTTACGCCATAGCGATTTTCGAGATATTCTCTGAAAATATAGGTCAACTTGGTGTAGTATGCCTTTGTTTTATCTTGTTGCCAGAGTTTTTCTTTTTCCAGTAAATTTAGTTTTTCCAATGCGGTGACGTGTGCAGGTGGCACATACACAGGTTCGGGTTCGGGTTCTTTTCGGCTGCGGCGACGCAACCACCATACCAATACGACACCCAATAGGATTATCATGAATACCGTCCCAAGCATTTGGCTTAATTCGCGTAAGGTCATCGGGACATCCCGAATGGGTTTGATGGGCGCAATGAATGTACTGTCAACCTGTAAAGTGAGGACTTGCAATTCGAGTGGCTTGGAGTAGAGCGTTTGATTGCCGGATTTGAACGCCAATTCAGGAATACGATAAAAGCCTGAATCAAAAGCCGTTACGGTGATATTTTGTTGTGTCGTGAGTTGATTGGCGGAGGCTTGGAGGGTGTCAATTTTACCCGTTTTCAGGATTTCTAAATTGCCCAATTGTTCGGCAGTGACGATAGGAAATTGGACTGCTACATTCGGCAGAGAGGTGACGCGCAAATGCAGGTCGGTTTGGTCGCCGATAAGAATGGTGGTACTATCTAAGAGGGCTGCTACGTTAGTTTGCGCTTGTATATTTGCACTAAAAAACGAAATAAATATGAGCAGTATTGTCGTGAATCGTAATTCGTTGATTCGTGATTGATAGTTCATAGTTAGCAGTTCATAGTTCATAGTTAGCGGTTCGTAGTTCATAGAAAAATATGGGTTTTGGGCTGTACTTTACATTTTTCTATGAACTATGAACTTCCAACTATGAACTAAGTTGCCTTCCGCAACTTGAATTAATTAATTTCCAACATCGTTCCTTTTTTCGTTGTATCAATTTCCCCAAAAGCTAAATTGATACCAAAGCGGAAATTGAAATTTTTGCTACCATAAGGATTGACCGCCGCAGCAATATTATCCGATACCAAATAGATTTGTACAGGACCGAGATGTCCGGTGGCATTGAGACCGAGATTATTGATTCGTCCGTTTCGCATAGCAACACTTGCGCCTGCTGTCACCCACTTTCCAAATGGCTTGCGCGCACTCAAAGCAAAACCGGGTTGTGTGCCGAGTCGCGTATTTTCTAGGTAAAATAATGCGCCTACCGTGAGGTCATCCATGAGTTGGTATGTGCCGCTGAGGTAGCCGCGTGTATGGAGTCGGGTGGTGTAGCTATAATCGGGCAGAGTCGTGTTTTTGATGTCGAGTATATCGGTGAGTTCGTCTGCTATGATTTCCAAATCATCGGTCAATTGTTGAGAATTTATCGTATCTGCACTGGCATAGCTGAACAAGTCAAGTCCGCCATAATTGTATTTGCCGCGTGTCGTGTATTCGTTGGTGTCAGATGTCCAATTGATGCTTCCCAAATCGACGACTGCTGCGTTGATGGTCAGTTTTTCTGTCAAATTGGCAGTGACACCGACATCAAAACCAAATCCGGTATTGCCTGAAGCGGTGAAATTGTATAATTGAAGTCCGCTAAGCAAGTCGTATGCACCATCCACAGGAGGAAATCCGGCGCGACGAAATACAAAATCTGTATTGAAAGAACTTTGATATACATCGTCGGCGGTTTCGAGGCTCAATAGTTGGTCGTTGAGGTCGGTAGAGAGGTCGGAGTAGCCGTTGAGGTATTTGACTTTTGCACCAATGGTGAATTTATCCAGCAAATTGTACGCGGCAGACAGACCGATTTCGTTATAGGTTGTAAATTGGAAATCAGCAGCAACATTAGCGATTGCGCCAATATATCCTGCGTTGCCGTTCCAAAGTACATCTATTGATTCGCGGGTATAATCGGTATATGCACTACCTTTTACCGACCATGAAGCTCCTATCTGTATATTACGAAAACGATAAGCTGCTGCCAAAATATCTGCCTGAAATCCGGCGAGTAATTGGTTGTAGGCTTCCAATTCGGGTACAATATCGTCAAGGTTGATGAAAGTACTGCCATTTCTTGTGTGCAGGGCATCATTCACAGAAAATGCTGAATGATAAAACCCTCCGGCTACACCAGGCAATGCGACGACTATGCGATGGTCGTTCATCATGGCGGGGTTGGTTTGGGCAGATTGCCAAATATCATCCATGAAGTGTAGTCCCAATTCTTGTTGGGCTTGTACCTTGATAGTGAATAATAAAATTAGAAGGATTATAGTCGATAGTCGATAGTCCATAGTCGATAGGTGAATGTGGAGATTTGAATTTCGGCTTTTGTCGCGATAATTGTGCCAATTAGTCCATAGTCGATGGTTGATAGTCCATAGTTATATTTTTTCGCACAGCGAAAAAATGAATGTATTGTGGGACTCGCAGTTTTCTATGGACTATGGACTGCTGACTATCGACTGTATTCAAAAAAAAATCACCCACCATCGAGCGATGGCAGGTGACTAAAACCAAATGAAACCCAAAAACATCTTTATTAAGAACCGCTATGTTGCGGTGATAATGTCATTTTAAATACAAACGCAAGTTCAAGTATAAAGTTCAATCGAACATTTGCTTTCTTACTTTTGTAAACGAACTTTTATGTTCTTTATTTTACCTCTTCGTATAATTTCGAGGTCAACTTCATCTCCGGGGCGCAATCTTCCTACTAACTCTTGCAGTTCGGGTGCGGTTTTTACTTTTTGACTATTCACTGAAGTGATAATGTCGTCCGGTAAAACACCTGCTTTGATGGCTGCTCCATCTTCTACTACACTTTCAACAAGTACTCCCTCTGAAATGTTCAAATTTAGTTGGTCTAAATCTTCACTATTAATGTTAGCAATATTTATGCCAATAAATCCTCTTTGCGCTTCGCCAAACTCAATAATATCGTCAACAATTTTTTGAACCATATTAGAAGGTATGGCAAAAGAATACCCTGCGAAACTTCCTGTACGTGTTTTGATTGCGGTGTTAATACCTATCAAATCACCTTCCAGATTAATCAAAGCTCCGCCACTATTGCCGGGATTAACAGCTGCGTCCGTTTGAATGAAGGACTCAATTGCGGTATTGCCTTGCAAAATATTGATGTCGCGCCCTTTGGCACTGACTATTCCTGCTGTGACGGTTGAGGTCAGATTAAATGGATTGCCTACTGCAAGTACCCATTCGCCGACTCTCACTTTGTCCGAGTTGCTGAATTTCAGCGTTGGCAGATCGTTATCTTCTATTTTCAAAACTGCTACATCTGTCGTCGGGTCTTTTCCGATGACTTTTGCGGTAAATTTACGTTGGTCATGCAATGTTACGCTGACCTCATCTGCGAAATCTATGACATGGTTGTTCGTGACGATATACCCGTCTTTGCTGATTATCACTCCCGAACCCGTTCCTTCTTGTGGCATCGGCTGCATGTCAAAAAAGCTATTGCCGAAAAAATCACGGAAGAAATCATCATAACTTCCACCTCTTTGTTGCTGTCTTGCGTTAGCTTGTGTCTTTTTGGCAGTGATGTGTACGACCGCCGGCATTCCTTTCTCCGCTGCCTTCGTAAAATTGTCAGGCGCATTGGTGTTTGCCGTACGACTACTTTTACTAACGTTTGTTAGTACAGAATAGTTCACTTGTTCGTTAGATGATTCATCATTGGTTGCATCCATCAACTGATAACCACCTAAAGCGATGAATCCGCCGAAAATACTTGCCAAAATCAAAAGCACCAATTGTTTCATATTGCTCGCTATTAAGTTTTAATGTTTGTGTGTCGTTCAAAAGAACAGCAATATAATGACAATTTACGTTCCTTTGTTATTTTGACGAATTGCTTTAACATAAGATTAACGAACAATATGTGCAGATAAGCATTAATGAGTGTTTCGTCTATGTAAATAACTCATTAAAAATGAAATGTTTATAACACATATGAAACAACATTTTTTCTTGCTTTCTTATTTTTTCTTAACAATCCTTTGATTGTGATAAATGAGCTGATTTTGAATCAAAATCAGCCAAACTTTCTCTAATATACTGTTTTTTAACAAAATATGTTTCAAATTTGAATACTTTTTTTGGCTCAACTACAAATTTAGCAGAACGTAAAACGATTTTGTAAATAGTCCTGCGTTATCTCTTTGACAATTTTTACATTCGGAATAAAATTAAGAATTTGTGTCTTGCGTGTTCCTCCCCCCAGCCCCCTCCAAAGGGGGAGACTAACGTGAGTAGTTCTTCGCGAAGCGAAGAATCTCCCCCTTTGGAGGGGGCTGGGGGGAGGAATAACTTGAAAAACCGTTGTTCTAATAATTTCCTAAATCTTTTTGAATGAAAAAGAAAACAAGTAATCAGGCAGTGAAGTACAAGTCTAAAAACTCAAAGCAACAAAAAATATAATTTGCAGGAAGAATAATGCAATCGCCACTTTATTATTAATCGGTGGTACGAGTTTGTGAAATATCATAAGTAGGATAAAGGAGATAAGCCCCCATGCTAAATAATTTTGTGTAGGAATAATAGTATTTGCCCATGACCAAAAATCATATCGTATTGCCACAGGTTCTATCAAAAAATCCATACTGACCATAATGACTGCTCCCGCGAATGCTTTGAGCCAAATGTCCCATTCGGCGCGTTGGCTGACCACTGCTGCTGCACAATATACGAGTATCAGCCAATTAACAGCCATTACAAACGGTACATCCAGCCATTGCCAACCCAATGTTTTTCCATAAGTATATTCGCCGAAAATAATACCTGTTTGTACACCTGCAACTTCTACAAAAAAACCGGCGATGGCTACTATCGCTATTGCAGCAACGAATTTGCCGTCCCATTTTTCGTGATTCCAAAGTAATAAAGCGAGTGATACCGATAAATTTAAAGGTGTCAGTGAGAGTATATCCCCGAAAGTTCCCGATTTGATACCGATGATTCCTACGGTATAGAGAATGATAAGTATGGCGATGGAAATGGTTGTTTTGTTCATAAGGACGAGTTGCGAGTTACGACACTCGGCTGAATAGACGCGAAAAAGTAACGCTGAAAAACCACCAAAGACAAAACCCCAAGTGTGATAGAAATATCAGCGATGTTAAAGATAGGGCGAAAAAGTTCTACATAGCGACCGCCCATCCACTGAGGCAGATAACCATGATACACCGGAAAATACAACATATCCACCACGCTGCCATGCAAAAAACCTGCATAACCGCCCGTTTCCGGCAAAAAAGTCGCGACACCATGAAAGCTCCCGGAAAACAAAATCCCATAAAACGCACTATCTAAAATATTGCCCATTGCTCCTGCAATAATCATCGACAAAGCGATAATCAGTCCGACGTGTGCCCGTTCGCGTATCAATCGCGCCAAAAACCAAGTCAACAAACCCACCGCAAAAATACGAAACAGGCTCAATAATAATTTGCCGTAATCTCCGCCGAGTACCAGTCCGAAAGCCATGCCTTTATTCTCGGTAAAATGCAGATGAAACCAATCCATTACTTCGATGGTTTGCCCCATGTACATATTTAGTTTGACCCAAATTTTTAAGGATTGGTCAAGCAGCAATACAGAAAAGATAACAAATATGGCTAAGGTAAGTCGTTTCATACGTGTACTTTGTTCTATGTACTTTGTACTTTGTTCTTTATTTTTGTGTATCAACGCAGAACGCAATACACCAAACAAAGTACACTCCTCACAAAACGCAAAAAGGACATCAACTGTTGTACACAACTGATGTCCCTTTTTAAAAAATTCCAAAACCCAAACGAGGTGTCTTATTAGAATTTGGATTTTGGTATTTAGTACTTGGAATTTGTTTACTTACGTTCCATCTTTGCCTGTATGCTCAATGTGGCATGAGGTACAGCGCGCAGACGCTCCTTACTAATGAGTTTGCCCGTTTCGCGGCATACGCCATACACTTTGTTTTCGATACGAATCAACGCATTTTGCAAGTGTTTAATCAACTTGCCCTGACGCGCAGCCATTTGTGTAATCCGTTCTACTTCGGCAGAAACATTACCGTCGTCTAAGCCTTTGAGTTTGGCGTCGTCGCCATCTGCTCTTTCCGCTAATTGTTTTTTATAAAAAACGAGTTCTTCTTCAGCTTTTTTTAGTTTGTCAGAGATGAGAACTTTAAATTCGTCCAAATCCGCATCACTATAACGCGTACGTTCGGTTGTAGTCATAATTCTTGTCTTTAGATTAGAGAATAATAGGGAGCAATTAATCATTGTTTTGTTCCTCCTTTACATGTTTGTCAACATTTTGTGCTTTTTTGAAAATTTTCGCAAATATATTAACTTTTATATCAACTCAAAACTTTTTTTGCTTATGCCAAATAATAATGTGAATAATTATTGTTAGTTAATGTTAATAATTCATTTTGCATTGAGACGCCAAATATCGTTTTTGCGTCACACCTTAAATCAAAAATAAAGTCTGTTTGTTTAGGAAAAAGGTTGTATGTTTATATTTTTTGACATTTTTCTGACGAAAAAAAAGGTTTTAAAATACTGTATATTAACAATTTAAAAATTATAAATATTTTTAATTAAAAATAAGAAAAAACATGATGCAATGGAGTCATTGGGAATGGGATATTTGGTTTCGGGATACCGATGTCGTGATTATTGGCAGCGGGATAGTCGGTTTGAGTGCTGCTATTTTTCTCAAAACACATGTTAATAACCTACGTATTACTATCCTCGAAAACGGTTCATTGCCAAGCGGTGCCAGCACTCGGAATGCCGGATTTGCTTGCTTTGGCTCTGTCACAGAGTTGCTGGATGACTTGGCACAAAGTTCAGAAAATGAAGTCTTTGATTTGGTCGAAAAACGCTGGCGCGGACTCCAACGCCTACGCGCCCTTGCAGGCGATACTGCGCTCAATTACGAAACTCACGGTTCGTATGAAATGTTTAAGTCTGATGAAGCTGCTACTTTTAGTGAATGTGTAGAACGCATTGATTTTTTAAATAAAAAAATAGCACCAATAACAGGCGAACCGCAAACATTTTCTTTAGCCGACGGGCAAATTAAAGCTTTTGGTTTTGCGGGTATCGCGCACCTCATTCTCAATCGCAGTGAAGGGCAGTTGCATACCGGACAAATGATGCAGACCCTCATTCGTATTGCGCGTGAAAAAGGCGTCCAAATCTTCAATGGCATCAACGTCGAATCCATAGAAGATAGTTCCAATGGCGCGATAATACACACAAAAAATGCTTGGGAAATCAAGACCAAAAAAGTCCTCGTCGCTACCAATGGCTTCACACGCCGTCTCCTGCCCGACCTCAAAGTCACACCCGCCCGAAATCAGGTATTAATCACAAAACCAATTGAAAATCTGCCCATAAAAGGCTGTTTTCACTACGATAAAGGTTATGTTTACTTTCGGAATGTCGGCAATAGAATACTACTCGGCGGCGGACGCAATCGTGAGCCAAAACAAGAAACTACCGACGAATTTGGTATTACTGAAAACATCCAAGATTATCTCAAAAAAATGCTGCACGACCATATTTTACCCCATAAAAAAATCGAAATTGAGCGTTGGTGGAGCGGTATTTTAGGGATTGGCGAACGCAAATCACCTATCGTACA
This sequence comes from uncultured Saprospiraceae bacterium, assembly GCA_937930625.1. Taxonomy (GTDB): domain Bacteria; phylum Bacteroidota; class Bacteroidia; order Chitinophagales; family Saprospiraceae; genus JAHDEO01. Next base: position 8,941 of record CALHBW010000582.1, read on the forward strand.
GCAGGTGTCTGAAAATGTAGTCGTAGCTGCCCGATTAGGTGGTATGGGCGTAGCTATCGGGACGCTGACGGGAGAGGAAGGAGCGCGGTTGTTGTTGTGAAATCGCTTGAAAAAACATATTTTTATACCCGAACTCCCTTACGTCAAAAAACGTTTTTCAATTATGACACAATCAAATCATACCAAATCAGCGGTACTCATCCGACGCATTATTGATTTTCATCAAGAAAAATCGCAAGCCTTGAGTCTTACTAAATTGTATCAATTATTGTACTTGATAGATTTTGGTCATTACGCGCTACATGGCGAGGCGGTGAGTGAGTTGGAATATTGGCGGCACGGGCGCGAACTCATTCCTATCGGTGCAGCAGCGTACATTCAATTAGCATCCAAGATGACCAATGAAGTCAGCGAACCTGCCGTTATCTATGCAACTACCAACAATACCTTATCTGATACCGCATTGGAGGTAGTTGAGAAAACACTGACGCGATTGTGTGAAGTTTCAGAGGAAGAAATTGGCAGAATCATCTACTATCACCCTACGTGGATAGTTTCAAAAGGAAAAATAATCAATATCAAAAATGCAGTGAATTGTGATTTTGAGTGGTTGGATTATTTTTCGCATGAGAGAACTCGTGAAGATTATGAGGAAGACGAAGCACTTAGGAGAAGGTTAGAAAATAATGAAAAAATTAACAAAATATTGGCAAGGTTAGAAAAAATAAAGGTATGAGGTATTTTGTTATCCGTCATTTTTTATCTGATTTAGAACAACTTACAAAGAAACCTGCTAATAAGTATCATTCCGTAAGAAAAGATATTTGCTCAGAATTTACTCCTACTCAAATGCCAGAGGAAATCGTCAACAAAGGAATGACTATACGTTACCTTGAATACGAAGGTACGCATATCGTTCTCAAAACCCGCATCAAAAATACCGCTATGAAAGTAGGAAAAAGTGGCGGCTTCCGATTGATTCATGTGACTATACAACATGGAGAAAGGACGACCTTTCTTACTGTTTATCCGAAGAAAGGAAAACTTGGAATGAACAATATCTCCGATCAACAACTTGAACAATTAATTGAGGAATATGAGACGGCATTTGAAAATAACACCCTAATCGAAGTAGATATCGACAACGAATTAGCCATTATCAGTAACGGCGAATAAATATATTTTTTATGAATGCAACACAAATTAACAATACCAAATCCGCAACACTCATTTGGCGCATTATTGATTTTCATCAAGAAAAATCGCAAGCCTTGAGTCTGACTAAATTGTATCAATTATTGTACTTGATAGATTTTGGTCATTACGCGTTACATGGCGAGGCGGTGAGTGAGTTGGAATATTGGCGACACGGGCGCGAACTCACTCCTATCGGTGCAGCAGCGTACATTCAATTAGCATCCAAGATGACCAATGAAGTCAGCGAACCTGCCATTATCTATGCAACTCCCTACAATACTTTATCTGATACCGCATTGGAGGTAGTTGAGAAAACACTGACGCG
>CALHBW010000583.1 GCA_937930625.1 uncultured Saprospiraceae bacterium
AACCTTATTATTTCACGCAGAGAACGCAGAGTTCGCGGAGAAATACTATAAAACCTCTGCGACCTCTGCGTGAATCAGCATTTTCCGAAATTTACCCCGTTTACAGTATAAAACTGAAATTTGGGTTAGTCTGCCATATAATTTTTATTGTACTACTAAAACAAATTAAAATGCCCCTAATATTTTACACACTCTATTCAATTAATCTATCGACGTTTTCTTTTTTGCACTGATTACTTTGTCATCTCTGTTTTGTCCTGTGACGACAATATTCGAATTATCTACACAGAAATCAATCACATCATAATATCCAAAGTATCCATCTGAATTGCCGACTACACTAGCATTATGAATGACTTGTAGCGAACCATCGCCGTAATCACAGCAAATGCCGTCACCATAAGCATCGTCAAGGTATAAGGTGTAGCAACCGTTGGGTACACAAACTGTTTTTGATTTGACTGCGCCTGCCTGATTGTCGGCATATGGACCGCCTGTGGCTACGGTGTTGTAGTTGGCATTGACGAGTTCCCATGAAGTCTCTGAGCCGTAATCGTCCAAAGTAAGCTTGATAGTCACTTGTTGCCCATTGCAGCCATTTCCGCCGCCTGTTGTTGTGAATGTTTTGATAGGCGTAAAACCTGTCCAAGTTGCGCCGCATCTTGCTCTGACCCGGTATTGGTAGGTTGTATTTGCTGCCAAGCCTGTGATGGTTCTGCTGGTCGCGGTCGTGTTTTTATTTGTCCAGCTTGATGTGCCACTTTTTCGGTATCTAACTTGATACAGTGATGCACCGGATACTGCCGACCATGTAATTTTCGCCTGACTTGCTGTGATATTGGTGGCATTGGTTTGTGCAGGCGGACTGCAACTTTGATTTGCAGTAGTCGTGAATGTTTTCGCTGCTGTCCAGCCTGTCCACGTTGCGTCGCATCTTGCTCTGACTTGGTATTGATAAGTCGTGTTTGCAGTCAGGCTTGTGATGGTTCGCGAAGTAGCTGTTGTGGATTGCGTTGTCCAAGTTGTTGTACCGCTTTTTCGGTATCTGACTTGATAATTCGTTGCGCCGGATACTGCTGACCACGTAATCGTAGCTTGAGTGCTTGCAATGTTTGTCGCATTAGTTTGGGTAGGTTTGTCGCAGGTGTCTCCATTTCCGCCGCCACCGTCGCCTACATCGCTACATTTGTTGGCTGCATTATTCGTAAGATTTGCAAGGCTGGAATTGACATAACCTTCCATGCGTGCTACCTGTCCTGCACTGAACATGTACATACAAGCGTCATTGGTGTAGTCCATATAATTCATGTGCATGTCTCGCGAACCACAGGAAGTTGTAGATAAAGACGGACAACCGTTGTTGTCGCTCGCTTGGCTAGGCGTATCAGCTACGCCGTCGTCTTGATTGCAACCACCATTGCCCCAGATATGGTCGAGCAAAAGGTAGTGACCAAGTTCGTGTGTAAGGGTGCGTCCTAAATCGTAGGGCGACTGTGGCGAGATACTTCCACAACCATTGCCCGCCCCAAAAGCAGCCGCGTCAATAACCACACCATCACCATTGCCTGAACCACCAAGTGGTGAGTAACCCAATACGCCTGTATTGGGACGAACGTAGATATTGAGATAGCCACTCCACTGTGGGTTGCTATCACCGGAGGTTTGATTAAGTGTGACGGCGGGTGTGCCATTGCTTAAACTAAATCCTGATGGGTGATTTTTGTCGGCAATACAAAAACGAAGACAAGCATCGCCATTGGATACGCCGGGGAAGGAGTTTGCTGCCTGGTTGTCCCATTTTGTGATGTCGCTATTGGTGCCGGCGTAATCGTTGTTGAGAATATCTATCTGCGATTGTGCCAATTGGCGGAGGCAAGCAATGTCTATACCATTGACTCCCTGAAAATGAACCGCTACGGGAATCACTTTGGGTGTAGCACATGCCGCGCGTTGTTCAATATTACTCAGTTCATTTTCCAATCGTGCAAATTTTGCCTGATGCTTCTCATTGTAGTTAGGGTCGGTCAATAACTTGTCCATGTGCTGCTGCAGACCGCAGGTACGGGCGGAATGTCCAAATTCCTCATTCTGTTCCAAGGCGAATTGTTCGAGCGGATTTATAGTTGGTTCGTCTTTTTTGCAGGCGGTTAGAATTAGTGTTGATGCCGCGAATAAAATCATCCAAATCTTTACTTGATTACTCATAAAATCTTTTAATTTTTGATTAAACAATGCGGGGCGTGTGTGTGGATTGATTAATTGTACAATTCGATTCAAAAGTAGGCGCGAAAGAAGTACGATGTTGGCAAATGCCTACAAACAGAAGAAGTTTTTATACTTATGGTGGTTTTCTTTATACTTATTGTTTGCAAAGCAGGCGTTGCAGTATGTAATTTTGTAAAAAAATATTGCTGTAGTATGGTATTTCCAGCCCTGACTTCGCGTCTAATGGATATGGAGAACGGGCTGGATACCTTTTTTGATTTTTGATTTCTATTAAAATATACCTCAGAACTCCTTTTTAATTCCTCCCTTCCCGATGTCTTACACAAATAAAAGGTTCTTTGACAATTTTTGCAAATTCAATAAAACGCTCTTTTCACGCAGAGTTTGCAGAGAACGCAGAGTGCTGATAATCAATTCTTTGCGTCCTCCGCGTGAGATACTATTTGCAAAAAATGTCAAAGAACCAAATAAAATTATACGAATCAAAAATCACTGAATCAAAAATCGCTGAATCACTCTGATGAATATAGACTCTTTTTTATTCGACAAAAAATTCTGGATAGTTCGACACGGACTATTTTGGATGGCGATGTATCTGGATGAGTTTTTGTCAATTTTCGGATTGACCGAGCCGATTTCAGAGTCTTGGACTTTTTTCTTGGGACTGTTGCTTGATGTGGTGATGGTCTATTTTAATTTGTATTATGTCATCCCTCGTTTTTTTCAGCGTAGTAAGATGGCAACATATGTTAGTTTGACATTGCTGACGTTGATGCTTAATGTGGTTATTCTTACTGCGGTTTCTTATTCTCCTAACGAAGATTATACTTTGTTTTATGATATTTTTTCAACTACATTAGTAACATCAGGATTATTAGGCATTGCAATAGCCATTAAAGTGTCAAAAATCAGTTACCTTAGACAACAACGCCTCAATGACCTCCAACAACTTCAACTCAATACAGAATTAAATTATCTCAAAAAACAAGTGAATCCGCACTTTCTGTTTAACGTGCTGAATAATATGTACGTCCAATCCAGAGAAACTCCCAAGGAGGTGCCGGAAACGATTATGAAACTTTCTGAACTAATGCGTTACCAAACCTACGACGCAGCAAAAGAGCAAGTTAGTTTGAAACAAGAAATTAATTTTATTGAGAAATATTTAGATTTGGAAAAAATGCGGCGTGAGTTTTTGCACATTGAGGTGGAAAAGGAAGGAGATTTTAATAATGTTGCTGTGCCGCCGATGCTGTTTTTACCTTTTGTTGAAAATGCCTGCAAACATAGCACCCTCACTACAGGCGAATCCGAACATATCCGCATCAAATGGAAACATAACATACCTAAACTCGTTTTTACCATTGAAAATACTATCGGAAATCGTCGCGGACACATAAACGACGCTCAATATTCGGGTTTTGGATTGGAAAATATCAAAAAACGTATCGAATTGCTATATCCCGACAAGCACGAACTTTCGATTAAAGAAGAAGGCGGATTCTATAAAGTTAAGTTAGTTGTTAGTTCATAGTGCATAGTTGGTAGTCCATAGTCCATAGTTCATAGGTGGACGTGAAGCGTACAATTACAAACTATGAACTATGAACTAACAACTATGAACTACCAACTATGAACTATTTAACATGTATTATCGTAGATGATGAGCCGTTGGCACGAAAGGGCATTGAACTCAATGTCAAAGATGTCGATTGGTTGAAGATTGCCGGGCAATTTCCCAATGCTTTGCAAGCGGGAGACTATTTGGCAGAGTATGATGTGGATATGATGTTTTTGGATATTGAAATGCCCGGATTGCGAGGTTTGGATTTTTTGAAATCCTTAAAAAAGGATGTTGTCGTCATTCTCACGACGGCTTATCCTGAGTTTGCTTTAGAAGCCTTTGAACTGGAAGTATTCGATTATTTGGTGAAACCCATTCGTTTTGAACGATTTTATAAATCCGTTTCGCGGGCGCGAGAGCTTATTGATCTGAAAAAAGAAGGTAAAACCGAATTCTCGGATATTACGGAAGAGTATTTCTACATCAAAGCAGATAGAAAATACGTCAAGCTGTATTATAAGGATGTACTGTGGATAAAAGGTTTGAAAGATTATGTCATGATATTTACCACCGGAAAAAGATACATGACTGCGATGAATGTCAAAACGATTTATTCTAAGCTGCCACATACCGTATTTGCCCGTGTGAGTAAATCCTATGTCATCAATGTAAATACTATCGAATCAATTGATATAGATACTATTATGATTGGCAAAGAGGAAATCCCCCTGGGCAATTCTTATAAAGAGGAGTTTCTCAAAACACATATTCGGGGGAAGTTGTTTAAACGATAATTGTGTTGGGAAAATCCAAGCCCCAAAAATCCAAATTTCAGTATCATCAAAAAGATACGCCTGAATCAGGAATTGTTCGATTGTTTTTTCTCTCAAAAATAAAATATAGTCGCAAGGTATTTTGAAAATGCCTTGCGGCTTTTTTGTGTATAACAAATTGCACAATAAGTGATTTTCACGCGAAGGGCGCAGAGTACGCAGAGGGCTGATAATCAAAATCTCTGCGAACTCCGCGTTCTCTGTGTGAGATAGTTTGTGCAATTTGTTATACACACCTTTTTTTGTGTAAAAATTATCCAAGATGATTTTAGAATAAATTTACATTTATTAAAATTACTTTTTTGGGTTACGAAAATTATCTTTGTGGTATTAAATTAGTCCATAGTTAGTGGTCGATAGTCCATAGTTTGTTTTTTTCGTATAGTGAAAAAAAAATACATTCACCTATCAATGTCTTCACCAAATTTTGAATTATTAATTTTGAATGACAAATAAATTTAAATTTCACTTTGTTTTTTACTAATAATTATTAATTAATAAATTAAATATTTTTTATTATTCAAAATTTTTCATTCAAAATTCAAAATTGGCGAACACATTGACCTATAGACCATTATTAATTTTCAATTATAAAAAACCTAACATGCGTAAATTAAGTAAAATATTTAGTACCGCTGCTTTGCTATTGGCAGTTTGTTTATTTGTATTTTCTTGCAAATCAGATACTAATACAAGTGATTCGGCGACTACAACCCGTCAATACGAAAATAAAGTAGTAGATTATATGCCGGGTAATCCGCAACAACTTAATCCCTACAACCGAACAGATGCGGCGAGTTCGATGCTTGTACGATACTTGTATCAATCGTTGGTCTATACCGATTATTTTAATTACGAGCAAGTGCCACAGTTGGCGAAAGCACTTCCTGTATTGAGCGAGCGCGACGGCAAAATCCTGATGGATATGGAAATCCGAAAAGAAGCTAAATGGGACAACGGCACACCTATCACGGGAGAAGATATTGCCTTTTCTTTGAAGATTTTGAAATTGCCTAAAACCGATAATGCACATCTCAAGCCTTATTTTGAATACATCGAAGATGTGATTATAGATGCCGATAATCCACGTAAATTTACATTGGTGTGCAAAGAACCTTATATGCTGATGGCAAGTGCGATTGAAGATTTATCGATTTTGCCTGCTTATGTGTATGACGAAGAAGGCATTTTGAAAAATTATACCGTCAAACAACTGGCTAAAGGCGGTAAAGCACTCGACAATGATGCGAAGCTTAATAAAGCCGCAGAAAATTTCAATTCTCCGAAGTTTCAAAACGAAATCGTTGTGGGTTCCGGTCCGTACCAATTCGATAAATGGCAGCCCAACCAACGCGTTGTACTCAAGAAAAAAGAAAACTGGTGGGGCGATGCGCTCAAAGGAGAAAATCACTGGTTTGATGCTGTTCCCGATGAGATCACCTACGAAATCATCAATGACCCGACCACGGCAGTCGTTGCACTCAAGGGGGAAAAAATCGACGCCATCAACCGTGTAGAGCCACGCGCTTTTGTAGAAGAATTAAAACAGTCTGAATCTTTCAAAAGCAAATTCAATACCTATACGCCCACACAATTTTTGTATGCATATATTGGTATGAATATGCGTAGTGAAAAATTTGAAGATGTACGCGTACGCCGCGCCATGCGCCACCTGATGGACACCAAAACCTATCAAGACAAAGTATTCTATGGTATGGCAGAGCATGTAGCATCTTTCATTCACCCATCGAAAAAGAAATTTATCAATTCAAATATCAAGCCTTCGGAATACAATCCGACCAAAGCTGCCAAACTCCTCGCAGAAGCCGGATGGAAAGACAGCAATGGCAATGGTATTTTGGATAAAAATATTGACGGCGAATTGGTCGAGTTTGAAGTAGATTTTATCTATCCGAATGTAGCGAAAACCAGCGAAAAAGCCGTCTTGATGTTCCAAGAATCTGCGCGTCAGGCAGGTTTGAAAGTCAATGCTGTACCACTCGAATTTACCGTGCAGATTGAAAAAACCAAGAGTCACAATTTTGACATGTACTACGGCATCTGGAGTGCGCCACCTATCGAGAGCGATCCAAAACAAATCTGGCACACCGATTCATATGATGGCGGTAGCAACTATGTAGGCTTCGGTACACCGGAAAGCGATAAATTGATTGATGATTTGCGTAAAGAATTGGACGAAACAAAACGCGCAAATATCTATAAAGAGTTGCAAGCACTCATCGACCGTGATGCGCCTTATGTATTTATGTCTGCCACGCAAAACCGCGTAGCTGTACATAATAAATTTGGTAAAATCAAAGATACAGGCGTCAATCCGGGCTATTTCACACCGGGCTTGACGGTAATGAATGCGATTAAGAATTAAAATGAGTAGATGAATAAATGAATAGATGAGTAAATATTTTTCATCCAATATTTACTCATTTATTCATCTACTCATTTTTCCCGAAAAAAACAGTTTCATCAGTTCCTCTGCGCCTTTGAATGGTGATAGTTTTCCTGCCGCTACATCTGCTTCTACGTTTGATAGTTTTTCTTTTATTTTTTTGTGGGTAAAAAATGAATTAGACAGGTCATTTTTGATGCTTTCGTATAGCCAGAATTTGGCTTGTTGTTGGCGATTGATGGTCCAAAAATCGCTTTGTTGCATGGCTGTTTTATATTGCTGAATGTTTGTCCAAATTTCTGTTATCCCTGTTCCTTCCAATGCCGAACAAGTCATGACTTCGGGCGTCCAACCGCTTAATTTAGGTGGATAGAGATGCAGCGCGTTTTTGTATTCGCGGCGGGCTTGTTGGGCGAGTTTCAATTTGTCTTTATCGGCTTTATTGACGGCTATGAGGTCTGCCATTTCCACGATACCGCGCTTGATGCCTTGCAACTCATCTCCCGCACCCGGCAGTAGCAGCAGCAAGAAAAAATCGACCATCGAATGTACTGCCGTTTCCGATTGCCCTACGCCTACCGTTTCTACCAATACTACATCATATCCTGCTGCTTCGCATAGCACGATAGCTTCGCGCGTCTTGCGCGCTACGCCACCGAGCGAATCGCCGGCAGGCGAAGGGCGAATAAAAGCATTTTCGTTGGTAGCGAGCATTGCCATACGGGTTTTATCGCCTAAAATGCTGCCTCGCGTCACCTGACTCGTTGGGTCTATCGCCAACACCGCGATACGATGCCCTGCATCTGTCACATGCTTTCCGATGGCTTCTATGAATGTACTTTTTCCTACGCCCGGCGTACCCGTTACCCCCACACGCACAGCCGCCCCCGCATGAGGCAAACAAGCCGCAATAATTGCCTGTGCCTGCTCGTGGTGGTCGGTTCGTGTGCTTTCTATCAAGGTGATTGCCCGACTCAGTATCACCCGATTACCCGCACGAATACCTTGCACATACTCCTCCACTGTCAACTTCCTGCGCCGACTGAATTGCTGCTTTGCAGCAGGATTGATATGTTTGTTTTTATAGTTCATAGTTGATAGTTCATAGTGCATAGTTGATAGTGCATAGGGAGCTACGAGTTTTTATTATGTTATTTTTTCGGTCGTGTTCGAGCAAAGTATGGAATAGTTGCAAGGCGAATATTTTTATGAAATGCGGATGTTTACTGACCAAAATACTCACTTTCAACAAAGAAATTCGCCTTGCAACTCTCGTATTGCATTAAACATACTTTAGTCGAACACTACCATTTTTTCGCTATGCGAGAAAATAAAACTATCAACTATGCACCATGAACTATCAACTAATTAAATATCAATTAAAATCGCCTTGACGCCTTCGTGCCATTCGAAGGGCAGTTCGCCAAATTGGTGTCCGGGTGTGGTGGTTTCGACATAATAAAAAGTGCGTCCGCCTTTTTCCCATGAAGTACCTTTGACGCCATTCGCCCATACGCCAATGCCGATATGAGATTTTCTGCCGTCGATTTCCAGTTGTACCAATTTGACATCGTACTCCAATTTTTTGAGCAATGCTGCTGCCAACACCGTCGTATCCTCGCAATCGCCTCTGCTTGTGATGATGGTTTGCATGGGATATTTTGTCGTCAAATCAAAACCTGCAATTGCACTTTTCGCGTATCCCATTTGTTGTACCATACTCACGATTAACATCACTTCATCGTAATAATCCCAACTCCCATTATCATCAATAATTGTTTTTAATTCGGCTGCCAAGCGTTCTATCCCGATGTCTTTGGAATGAATAAACGGCAAATAATATGGCGAATCAAAAGTATGTTCCGGTCGCGTTTTTTTCTCGTAATAATCGCTTACATCTATCGGCAAGTAGGCTTCTACGCTGTGCTTTTTTCCTTTGTGTTCCCAATTAAGTGTCTTGCTCACTTTTCTACCTATCCCAAGAGGCGCAATATCTGCATTGTCGGGTACACCATCGTCGTCCGAATCCGTGTTGTTGTCGGATGTGCCGAGGCGTTGTTCTTGTGCGAGGGTGAGTCCGTCGCCGTCGCTGTCAGTATTTAGGGCAAGGGCTTTTTCGCGGGCTTCGTCGATTTTATTTTTATCCTCTAAACCACCTTCGTTGACCAAACCTTCATTGGTGGTGTCCGTTTGGTCTAAATAAATATAAAATCCGCCAACTATCGCTGCGGCAAGAATGACCATAATAAGTATTGACCTTAGAAAACTTTTCATAGTGTGTATCGTTCGCTGTTTATGCAAAGATAATTTTATGTGTGGGCTTTTGGTTATTTGTAAGCGAAAATTATGGCTTAAAATGGCATGTTTAGAATTGCAGTTGACACTTTTTTGCAATGTAGCAAATGCTCCAAATTGAGTAAATCACGCAGAGAACGCAGAGAACGCAGAGATTTGATAATTAACCCTCTGCGACCTCTGCACGCTCTGCGTGAAAAAGTGTCAACTACTTTTACAGCAAATCTAAATATGCCCTTAAATTGGGGTTAGTAATTAGGGCTATCCGTCTAACTTTGCCGAACTCAAGTTGCCGGGCGTACTCGTCTGACGAAGGTTTTTGTGAAATGTCGTGATTTGTCTCATAAAATATTCGCACTGAATAAAAGGATTCGTCTGACGAGTATTCGCTTTAG
>CALHBW010000584.1 GCA_937930625.1 uncultured Saprospiraceae bacterium
AATTTGGCGAAGACATTGATAGGGTAAATATCTATTTAAAATCAGGATAAAGTCTTGGTAATCAATCCTATAAGGTTTTCGAAAACCTTATAGGATTCGGGTTTGCTTCACATTTTACCTAAATATCCCAGATGAGCCATAATAAAATTCCAATTTATGAATAACCTATTTAACATAAACGTAAAATTAGACGAGCTAACGGAAGGACAACATGTCCATGCCGGAGTTTTGCAAGTAACTCCGAATGAACACATTGAGGTAGAACAAATTCAAGGAAAATTGCTCCAAAAAGTAAAAGGTAAAATGGCAAGCCAAAACGCACTTGTCGATAATTTTACGCTAAGTACACAATACCAACAATTGCAGCCAAATGAAACCTATGAATTTCCGTTTAAAGTCATACAACCTTCGAGTGTTGGCACTTATAAAGGGAAAAATGTACATATTTTCTACGAATTAGAATTTGCTGTCGAACTCGAAAAAGAATCATTCAAACGCCTCGATAAAGGGGTTTTTAAAAGTATCAAATCCTTTGTATCAGGCAATACAGATTACAAATATTCTAAATCTATTATTCTCAGAAAAGCAATAAATTATAACTTATTTGAAGATAGTGAGTCTTTGCAACTTAGTGGTGGTGGATTTATAATTATTGTTGTATTTTCAATGCTTTTTATTGCATTATGGCTAATTTTATTCAGTGCGCTAAACCTTGATAAATTAGAGTCAATGAGCTATCTGCTCGGAGGAGGAATCGTAGCGAGTGTAATTCTCGGCTATTTGTCAAAATTTGCTTTTTTCAGGAGTATTTTAGGAACATTTAATGTGGATATTTCACAAGAAAACGAAGAGGAATTTAAAAGTGTTGTACACAGTACAAGCAATTGGAAGTACGCATCGGAAGTCAATACATATTATGAAATAATCGAAGAAGTGACTGACGATAGAGGAACAAGCTCTTACACATATACAGAAGCAATATATCATTCTCCACCCATAGCAATATCCAAAGCAACCGAAAGTGAAGAAACAACACACAGATTTCCTCCCCAAAACAATATGCCTCCCAGCATCAACATAAACAATGTGTCTCTAAAATGGGTATTTATAATGGAAGTCAAAACTATCTTGAATTTAAATCTAAAATATAAGAAAAATATATACCATCAAAGCGATTAGGACGGATGACAATCACTCGAATATTCCAAGTTCCTTCCCTCCGCGCTTACTGCGTTTCTTCTGTTTACGCTTGGCACGACGCTCTTTCATATTCCCAAAAAATGAATCTATAAACTCACTAAAATTATCAAACTCAGTACGATAGGAAAAGCCCAATCCGGTTTCATTGACTTGCGTATCGAAGTCCAATCCGGTTTCATTTCGATTGTATGCACGGATTTTGTAACGCCCGTCGGCAGTCAACAGGTATTCTATCGCAAAATCTCCGGCGATGTAGGAGCCAAGATTTGTTCCCTCCTCAATATAGGTCGAATTGAAGTCAAGATTACCGCCAATATTGACCAGCAGGCGGTCATTAAACAGGTAATTTTTCAAACCAAGTTGTACTTGTTGGCGCGTGGTGGTCGGGTCATTGATGTCTATATTTTCCAAGCCTTCAATTTGGTAGAGGCGGTAATTCACATCAAAATCAATCCCGGAAATAAAGCCCACATCCGTCACCACATCCGAGAGCAAGTCAGTCAGATAATTAGAAAGTTGGTTAGAAAGCATCTCACTAAGCGTGTTGAGACCGGTGATATATTGCTGCTGCTGCGTGGTACTCACAACGGGTGAGGGTAGAAAATTTCCTAAGACCACCAAACCAAATACTTGTCGGTTGAGTTCGTTTGGGTCGTCTTTCAATATGCGGAGTTTGCCGTCGGTAAAGGTACGCAGACGCGGGTCTATATTCGGAAAATTGATACCAAAACGAATGTCCGGCTGCAAAAGACTTCCGACCAAATCCATGTTCAATTCAATGGGTGTCGTTCGTCTCGCACTCCGTACTTGGTTGGGGTCGGTGCTGAGATATTCAAGGATAAAATTGTACGGCGGCACCCGCAATCCATCGTAAATTGCATTGATATTAATAGTCGCATCATAAGGGTCGCCCGTCCAGCGAATCGTACCGCCCGGCTTTACACGGAAGGGTTTATTAATAAAATTTTGATACGTAAACAGGTAATCTCCTTCCTGAATTTCGTAATCACCTACTACCGAAAACTCGCCCGTCCGCGTCACTTTCACCTGAATATCGCCGCGTCCTCTACCGCGCATCACATCGCCCACGCGCTCATCAAAAGGCAGAAAAACCTGTGCCTGCGGCGTCACACTCAACTTAATATCAAGGTTTGCGCCTTTGATAAATAAGCCGCGTGATTGCTGTTTTACGGTGTCTTCTTTGGCAACAAATTCGATGAATCGCGCCTTTTTTGCCGTCCGTTCCTCCGTCAGTGGAATCGTCAATGAAGAGTTTTCGCCCGAAACCGCCGTGATGTTAATATCCGTCTGATTGAATGGTCCGTTGAACGTCACCGTAGCCTCACCAATGCCGCGTCCGTAGTAGTCAGAATTGTCTTTTTTCTCGGTATTGAGCAGCAAAAATTGGTCGGAATCAATCACCAAATTAGCCAATCGAAAGTCTTTGAAATAATCATGCGAAATACCGCCCGTCATCGTTGCTTCATTACCATAGTCATCGCGTATTTTATTATTGGTTAAATTAAAATACGTACTGCTCAAATCAATATCCGATTCATTGACAAAATAAGTCGTTTGGAGATAATCAATTTTGACCGCCGCATCATAAATATTTAGTTTCCCGTTAATTTGAGGGCGTTTAAAGTCGCCAAAAAATCGCGCGTCCGCATCAAATTTTCCTCTTAAATTAGAAATATCGGCAATGAGATATTTTACAAATTCGACAGAATAATTGCGTGCAGCTACTTGAAAATCGAAAGAATTTGGTGTCACATTTTCAGCCTTCACTAAAGGTGAATAAAACTTCCCAACTGCCACCAACGAATCTGTATCGTGCATATTCAGGCGAATACGTGTTTCCAATGGCGAGGCAAGTTCATCTCCGGTTGCTGTCAAGCGAATATTGCCCCAATAATCATCATTAATCAGGACGCTGTCTATACGCACATTTGCACCAATATTCTCCCTTTTAAATAAATCGCCAAGCGTAATTGCCGCATTTAACGTGCCATCAAACTCCGTATTTTTTACATAAATAATATCATTCAACCAATTGACATCCAAATCATTGAGATTTAACTCCAAGCCTTTCTCTCCAAAGCTATTCAGCGTAATTTCTTCATTTTTATGGCGAATGATAATATTTTGTGTTTCGACATAATCCTTGCCCAATCTAATGTAATTATCCCCCGAAACATCCCATTTTCTGCTAAATACAAAAAAGTCGGATGGCAACACACTCATCTGAAAATAATCATCTTCGGGGAAGATAATGCCGTTCACATTCAAGTCCTTTACAACGTCTTGATAGCCCTCCGTTTCAATTTCAAAATTCAGGGTATCGCTTCGCAAATCGCCTGTCACAAAAATGGGAGGTATAGCTACTGTCGAATCTCCGACCACCAAGCCGCTTGTCTCCAGTTTCAAATCTGCCAAACCGCCATTAGCCAGCAAATTCAAATTAATCGCAAACACATCCACCGTACCTACGCGAAAGCGTGGCGTTTTTCCGTTTAAGGTCAATACATTATCGCGCGTACTGAATCGTCCGGCGAGGGTCGTGCCTTCTACGATTTCGATATTTTTGACCAATAAATCTATCAAATCATTACTCTCGCGCACCTTCAATCTAAACCTCAAATCCTGCTCCCGAATATCCACCGGACGCTCCACCAACTGCATGGAAGTGTCCAAAACCATCTTCTTTTTTGGCGTGAGTTTTTCGGAAGAAATATTAAGACGTCGGGCGTATTTCGGATAATTCGTTTCTACATATCGCGCAAACGCAGCCGGCAGTTGAATGACATCAAATTCGCCCTGAATCGTCGCACTCGCCAATTCAGAATCCAATGTCAGCAGACGATTATTTCGACCTTTAAATTCAGAAGTAATGACAACGGTATCGGCATGATATTTTTTATCATCTTGCTGAAAATCAAAACTATATACAGATGCAGTTCCTACAAAATTATCAATATTACTACCCGAAAAATCAAATTTTACATCACCTCGCAACTGAATATCTTGCTTCGCAAGATTGAGATTTTTTAGCTTGAGTTGGTCCACATTTGCCGTAAAATCAAAAACCGGAAGGCTATCCCGAAAGTCCACCGTACCGACAAATTTCATATCCACATCTTCCTCTTCTACGAATAATTTCCCATCAAAAAACTTCCCTGCTAATCGCCCGTCCAAACGAACATTTTCGTAATCGTAACCTTTAAATGTAAACTTTTGCAGCTTCGCATCGAGGTCGGCATCCACTGTTTTGAGCGTCACTCCCCTACCCTTCACCTTGCCGCTAAATGCCGCTGTACCAAACAAATCATTGCCCGACCACGTCTGCACATCAAAGTCAATCACACGTAAATTCCCTGAATATTCAGCGTTCTCAAACCCGTCGCGCAGGTCGATTTTAAGGTCGGAATTGATCCGCCCCAAGTCGGTTTTCAATCTACCATCTGCCACAAAATCCAAGAAGAAGCCCGTGAAGCGTCCTTTGAAATCCAAGTCACCGAGTTTGTTGAAATTTGAAGGCAATTTTCGGACATTCGCTAAGGCTTTTATCTCTTTAATGGAGGTTTGCAAACGCTCAACTTTTACATCCAAAAAGGCATCATCAGGATTGGTAATATCGCGTGTACTAAAGCTGCCCGTCAATGCTGTATTATCACCAAATTGAATGGATATTTCCTTGCCTTTCAAGCGATTGATTTTTCCTGAAAACAAACCTGTCAGGCGAATTTCTTTATCTATATTTTGACGAATAAATTTACTTTCTTCCAACTTGGGCGCGAAAATCAGCAAGTCATTCAAGGACAACACAGCATCATCCAAGCGAGCATTCAAGCGTACTTTATCTTCAAAATTTTTGAAGTCATCAAGGGAGCGAAATTTAAGCGAAAGCTCATCGCCAAACTGACTATGCGGCGTGCGAATATTAAGATTTTCGAGTTGGATGCCTTGCTCATTCATGCTAGCGGAAGCCACAAATTTTTCCAATTCAAAGCCACTTTTTTCTTTCAAATTCAAACGAACTATATCGCCGAGAAATACTTCGTCTTCATACACAAAATCATTCACTCGAATATCAATATCCCTGATATTCAAATGATTAAAGTCCAAACCTTCTTCTTTTCTCGCCTTGCGTGTATCGTCAAATTTGAATCCGGCATTATCAAGCATTCCTTTTTTGAGTTGGAACGACCATTGTTTGTTGGACGCTTCTTTCTTTTTCTTTTTTGAATTGCGAGAATTATCCCTGCCTTTGCGTAAAGCAACTTGTACATTGGTGAGTTGGAGTTGATTGAGATTGATAATTCGCGCCGCCGGGTCGATGGCATCAAAGCCCGCCTCTCCCTTTGGCAAATTCACGCGAAGTGCAGTGCCTTTATGTTCGTCATTCAAGTTAAAAACGACATCATCTACGTAAAGACGATTGGCTTTGAGCAGCCATGCTTTTTTATCATTTGAAGTGGAAACTGTGTCGCGGTTCGCATTCGTATTTTCTTTATTCGAGGTAAATAATTCTTCCAGAAAAGCAATATTAAAATCCGTAGAATCTTGGTGACGATAAAGATTCAATCGCGCTTTTTTCAGCGTAATATCTTCTACATAAAATTTCTTTTCACTGAAAAAAGTAAAGGCATTGACATTGACATTAAGCCTTTCGGCAAAAAGGAGGGTATCTTGTTGGCGGTCTTCTATATAGAAATTTTCGAGTAGGAATTGGTCGAAAAAACGGATATTGATATTGCCGACTTCGACTTTAGTATCAAGTTCATCGGAAAGGTAGGTGGCAACTCTATCGACCAAGCGATTTTGTACGGAAGGAATCTGAATGACAAAACTCGCAATCAATAAAAAAATCGCAAGTAATAGACTCAAAATCAACAAGATAGACAGTAAGCGTCGTCCCCAACTTCTCTTTTTCTTCTGTGGCTGCTCCTGCACGTTTCCCTTACTGTTTTGATTATTGTTGATGATTGTATAATGAGTAAATGAGTAAATTTTAAATGTGTGAATTATAATGCGACAATGCCATAATGACTTTTTACGCAAAATAATCCGTTCATTCTATTTAAACGCTAATCTTCTTGATTGGGTTGGGGTTCGGGGTCGGATATTTCGGCGAGTGGTATCTCCGGTTCGATGTTGCCCACGTTGCAATTGCCGATAATTTGTGCGCCGTTTTCGACGATGAGGGTCTTGGTGTGTATCGTGCCTTCTATGCGCGCACTGCTGTGAATGTGCAGCTTTTCGCTCACTTTCAATTCGCCCTCAAACTCCCCCTTGATGCCCGAACTGCGCGTGGAAACATTGCCTTTAATCTTGCCTTGCTCTCCCATCATCACCTTAGCATCGGAGTGGATGTTTCCCAAAATCGTGCCGTCAAGTCGCAAGTCGCTCGTTGACAAGTTGATATCGCCTTCAATCACCGTACCCGCCGCTATGACACTGATACTCGTACTGCCGGATGCATCATCGTTTTTTATTATATTTTTTGTCCTGAGCATGTCTGTTGTTTTTTAACCTTGATTGAACGGATTGATTTAATCAGCAAATATAAGGAAAACGCTGTGGTTTGGGGAATATTTGAGTGGTTTTTTAATTT
>CALHBW010000585.1 GCA_937930625.1 uncultured Saprospiraceae bacterium
GGGACAGGGCATGCCCTGTCCCTACGAATGAAGCGAATATTTTATTGCCTAAAAAAATTATAACGATAAGCCACCGCACCGATTTGTCCACCTTCCAATTCTTTACAGCCGTTAATCGGGCGCACGTATTTAATGATAAGATTGTCCTCGCCCGATTCGCGGCGGATAGGGGCTTGGAGGTCAAGTTCGACTTGTGTACCGCCGTTTTCGAGCGTTATTTTTGCCGGAAAATCATTGTCATCAAAAAACCAATTCCCACTTGCGGGAAAAAAATTACGCATCGTACCTGCATCCAATGTGTATGTAAAATCCGCCGAATTAAAAGTGATAATTGCTGCCTCTGTGCCCCCCATGAGTGTGGTCACGTCGAGTGCTTCGTCATCACCTTTATTCAGTTCGTCGGTTTGTTCGATACTGACGAGTTTCCAAGTATCGTTGATGCCTTCGACTTGGCTGAATGGCTCACCGATTGGCGGGCTTTCGTCTTTGCATTGGAAGCAAAGGACGGCGAAGAGGAGTAGGTATATTTTTCTCATGACAAATTCAATTATTTCCCAATTTTAATAATTTTCTCGGAAAATACATCGTTTTTTATTGTAATAAATGCGTGTTTATCCATTCACACTCCACAAATAATCTTCAATATCATTCGTATTTGCAGACCATTCGTAAACAATAAGCGACCGATAGGGAGTCGTTATAAAGAAGAATGTTTGATATTCTACTATATCTCCTAATTCCTCTTTGAAGGTAAATTTATGTTTAAGTTTTACCATTTTAATTTTGTCGGTTTGTTTCATTTTGGAGTCGATTTTCTTTACCGTCAAATCAAAATTTCTAATTTCGAGTTGGTCGTAGGTCTTTCGAAGTGTGGTACTCAAATACGCACCTGTATAGGCATCAATGGGGATCAATTTTCCATCTGTAATGCTGATAATCCCGTACTTGGAATCAGCGTCTGCGAATACATCAATCACATTGTCGTCAAACTGAAAGGCTTGAATGCCTTCAATGAAATCATTGACCCTCGCTGAGTCTGTGGTAACGTAGTTCAGGTTCCGAATATCCTCTATTCCAATTCTTTTGAGACCATTCGGAATACGCAAGGTAGTGGCTTCTTCTTCCAATTTTATTTTTTGAGTGTTCGCCCAAATATCTTTAGTATTGGAGGATTGGTTGTTGCAACTGCATACGACGAGGAGCAGTATCCCAAAGGTTAATTTTGCTTTCATGTGCTTAATTTTTTTGTTTTGAAAAATATAGTTCATTTTGTGATTTCAAGATAAATACTTCTCCACATCAAACCCCTCAAACCGACTCTCCGTAGGCTTATACAAAGGATGTCGCGGATGTCCTTTTTGAGTCAATTCCTGTACGCGTACCCACGCGAGTGTTTCGTGGTTTATTTTTGTGTAAATATTTGATAAACAGGGTGTAAAAAACTTTCTCGCCTCAATCAAATCGCCCCACGCCGCCCATATCGTATCAATATTCATCTCTTCAAATAAGTCGTGAATTATCGCTTCATTTTCAATAATAGCTTGTGTGTTTTTTCTCTTGTGAATGTTGTCGGGAAGCGTTGCGCGTTGTGGATAAATATTCAACATCAACCATCCGTCAAAGCCATTAAATTCGGCGATACGCTTTACCGACTGCGTTGTACCATCCAATTTTGCAGGACTCGCCGTACTTGGATTGATACCAAAACAAGCGAGGGTACGCTTACCTTTTTCACCCAATGCGTAACGGTATTTATTATTATGGTTTATTTTGTAAATCATACACGTAGCGCGGTACTTCCAGTCCGCGTTCTGTAGAACGATGCTTCCAGCTCGTTCCACGTTAATTTTGCTCTACATACGCGAGGAACGGGCTGGAAGCACCGTTCTACGGGCGCGGATGGAAGTGCCGCGCTACCTTAGTTACATCCCCCCGAAGGATTTAATTCAATATCAGGATTTCCCTTTATTTCGCTATCCGGAATTTGGCAAACCATCCCTGCACAATCCCAGTCTGCCTCTCTGATTTTGAGGTTGGGGCTGTCGTGTACGGCTTGGCGTTTGAGTTCGTGTAGGCGGTTGCCTTCACCGATAAGTTCGATTCTCCTATCTGCTCTTGCGAATTGAATGATAGCCTGTGCATCCGAACCATTTGCTATCAAAGGCACACCTGCACGGGCGCGAAGGTCGTTGAGGTCTTGAATGGCTTGGTCGAGATTGGTGTTGAGTTCGGCGGCAGATTCGGCGCGGATGAGCTTCAGTTCGGTCAGGTGAATGAGTGGGACTTGCATCCAGCTTTGATTGTCGGTCACGAATTTTTTGAGGGCAATCGCGCCTGTTGTGGTTTCTTCAAACCATTGGGCGCGAGCATCATTCGGTGCATTGGTCGCAGATAAAAATGCTGCTTCTGAGATGTAGATATTCGCAAGGCCTGTGGCATTGAGGCGATAGTCGTTGGCAAGGCGATTGGCGGCGTTGTCATTATCATTGGTGCTGATGAGTTGGAAAATCGCCTCATTCGTACCCGCTTGTGAGAAACGCGCCATGATGTCGGTGTCGAGTGTGGCGGTGGAGTTTTCGATGACGTCATTGGCGAGGTCGTAGGCAGCTTGGAAGTCGTTCATTTGGAAACGGACTTTAGCCAATAAACCCTTCGCCGCCAATGAAGTCGCATAATTATTATTTTCCAAAGGCAAATCAGCCGCTGCATCTGTGAGGTCGCTAATGATTTGATTATAAACGGCTTCTACGCTACTACGCGGTTCTATGCTTTGGTCAAAATCATTATTAATCGGAATGCCGGGATGCGAATTGTCGGGCGTATATCCGTAAGGTTGCGCGAAGTGGCGCACCAATTCAAAGTGCGTCAAACCGCGTAAAAATTTGCTTTCGGCAGTCATCCGCACCTTATCGGCTTCGGAAAAATTGGGTACGACATCAAGATTTTCAATGAGAAAATTGCCTCTTGCGTGTACCTTGCCTGCATCGTGCATAAGGTCGCGGGTGGTGGCGAGAAAGATGTCGGTCGTGCGGGTGTAGTGGGCGCGATAATCGCCGTTGGTGAGTCTGTCGCCGTCGATATTATCTGCCATTAATTCCGAGACTATCCAATTATTGCCACCCGTAAAACCATCATTGGTGAGTGCCGCATAGGCAGAGTTGAGCAATTGCTGTGCAGACTCCGGCGAGTCGAGAAATTGCTCGAAACTGACTAGATCATCGGGTTCGATGGCGAGGAAGTTTTCGCTGCAACTGGTGTGGAAGAGGACTAGGGTAAGGAGGATTGTGATGGTGTGTTTCATAGTTGAAAAATCTTTATTTATCGCCGTAAGTGGGCGTATCTTCTTGAAAAAGTGTAGGCTGCATTTCGTATTTCATCACTTCTCATACTACTATACATGAGTTAAAAAATCAAAAATCAACCGTCTTGCTGAATTTATTTCAGCATCTTCCGAACAATAGAAAACCAATGCCGTACAAAACATCTAACTTTTTGATTATGAGTGAAATAAAAAATTGTAACTCACATTTAACATAGTGCTTGTGGTTTGGGAGATTCTGAAATAAATTCAGAACGACGTACTGGTTTTAGGTTCATGTATAGTAGTATGATCACTTCTACACAATTTCCTGTTATGATTTTGTTGATATGTTTTTGCATAAATTTTATTTCAAACTTATTCTCCGCAAATTTAAGGAGATTAAGCCTTTTATTCTCCGCAAATACCTCCCCCCTTCAAATTAAGCCTTATATTTAATATGCAGAATAAATTTACACAAATTCCTATCTTTACCAAAGCATGTCAAAAGAAAAACAAGAAGGGAATAAATACGATAAGATTATCAAGGAAAATATCGAACAGGTCATTCTGCCCTTGATAGGAAAGTATTTGGGTT
>CALHBW010000586.1 GCA_937930625.1 uncultured Saprospiraceae bacterium
GGCTGAAAGAAAACGCGGCTTTATGGAAGCCTGTATGGAAGCAGGAATTGAACCCGAAAACAGGATAAAAGAAGCAAAATTTGGTCAACTCGAAACGGGGGTCGCCAAGGGAATAGATGCATTAAGACAGGAGTTTCCCGACTTAGACGCGCTTTTATTTTCGACAGATATTTTGACCATGTATGGCTTAAAATATATGATAGAACATAAATTGAATATCAAGAATGACATTGAAATAATGGCAATTGATGAAGCAAAATTCTACGATATTTATTCTGCTCCTGTCACTTATTACAAACAGCCTTTGGAAGAAATGGCACAAAAAGCAGTGCAGTTTTTGATGTTGAAGATTGAAGGGAACAGCCCGGATGCTATTCAGGAAATTGTGAAGGGGCGGTTGATTGTTAGTTGAATCGTGTGTACAACAGATTGCACAAACTATCTCACGCAGAGAACGCGAAGTACGCAGAGGTTTTGATTATCAGCCCTCTGCGTACTCTGCGCTCTCCGCGTGAAAATCACCTATTATGTAATTTGTCACACACACGTTGAATCAAGTAAATCCGGTTTCTTGATAATCTTTACAAAAATTGTCAAGTAAAATTGGAGAAACACCGTATATTTATCGGACAAAAATTAGCAAATTATGGAACTCGCACTACACAATATCGACTATATCATCATGGTCGTTTATGCCCTATTCATTATCGGATATGGCTTGTATCATGCCAAGCGGAAAAGCTCGGAAGAATATTTTTTGGCGGGTAGAAATATGCTTTGGCCCATCGTTGGTATCTCGCTTTTTGCTGCCAATATTTCGAGTTCTACGCTCGTAGGTCTGGCGGGTGCAGCATACAAAACCGATACGCATGTCTTTAATTATGAGTGGCTTGCGGCGGTGGTGTTGGTGTTTTTTGCGATATTTTTCCTGCCCTTTTACCTCAAATCGAAGGTCTATACCATGCCCGAATTTTTGGAGCGCAGGTACGACAGACGTTCGCGATATTACTTCTCATTTATTATGGTGGTGGGCAATGTGTTGATTGATACGGCGGCGGCTTTGTATGTCGGGTCGATTGTATTGCAACTTATTTTTCCTGCGACACCGAGTTGGGTGATTATCGTGGTCTTGGCGGTTGCGGCGGCGGCTTATACCATTCCGGGCGGCTTGAGTTCGGTGATTCATACGGAGGTGATACAGGCGATTTTGTTGGTTATCGGGTCTATCATTTTGACGTATTTAGCCTTTGGACAGGTCGGTGGTTGGAGTGGTATGATGGCGGGTTTGGATGCCAAAGCAAGTGCCGGAGAATTTACGAATCCCGATACAGGAATTGTGCTGAAAAGTGGGCAAGAAGTGTTAAGTATGTTTAGGGGGAGCGGTCAAAATTGGTACGATTTCTTTATGGGAACAGGGCAGGGCGTCGATGGTTTTATGCCGTGGACGGGGCTGCTTTTGGGTGCGCCGATTTTGGGTTTTTACTTTTGGGCAAACAACCAGTTTATGGTACAGCGCGTACTTGGTGCGAAGGATATTAATCATGGTCGTTGGGGCGCATTATTCGCCGGATTTTTGAAATTGCCCGTTGTTTTTATCATGGTTTTGCCGGGTACATTGGCGATTTTGTTGTATTCGGGTGTCGATATTTCGGGTATCAATTATCAGTTTGCCGATGGTACGATTTGCCAAAAATTGAAGGATTGCCCGGATGCGACTTATCCGGTTTTGATATTTGATTTATTGCCGAAAGGTTTGTTGGGACTTGTTTTGGCGGGACTTTTAGCGGCGATGATGTCGAGTATTTCTGCTACGTTCAATTCTGCTTCGACACTCGTGACGATGGATTTTTTTAAACAACTCCGTCCAAATCTCACGAGTGAACAACTCGTCCGAATCGGTCAAATCGTCACGCTTGTGTTGGTTATTTTGGCTTCTGCATGG
The DNA here is from genome assembly GCA_937930625.1 of uncultured Saprospiraceae bacterium. Taxonomy (GTDB): domain Bacteria; phylum Bacteroidota; class Bacteroidia; order Chitinophagales; family Saprospiraceae; genus JAHDEO01. The sequence goes on from CALHBW010000586.1 coordinate 1,943, forward strand.
GCGCCGTTTATTGCCAAAGCAGGTGGTTTGTGGGAATATTTGCAGAAGGTACTTGCGTATATTTCGCCTCCGATTGCTGCGGTATTTATCGTAGGTTTGTTTTGGAAACGCGCTACAGCTACGGGTGCATTTGCTGCACTCATGACAGGGTTTTTCATTAGTATTATTATCGTGTGGTCTGTGATTGCTATTAATCTACAAGGCGACCAAGCTCCTGCTTTTCTGCAATTTATAAATGACATTCATTTCTTACATCAAACATTTTATCTCTTTGCTATCTGCTGTATCGTGGAGGTCTTAGTGAGTCTGCAAACCGCCCCGCCTCGCGCCGAACAGGTCGAAAATTACACTTGGCGCAAAGCATTGCTCGCCGAAGAGACGGAGGAACTGAAAGGCTTGCCCTGGTATCAGAATTATCGTATTCTTTCTGTTTTGTTATTGATTGCTACGGTGATAGTGGTGTGGATATTTAGGTAGGAAAAGGTGCTGGTGTGCTGATGTGCTGACGTATATATAGTATGCGTCAGCAAAGGGTTCATCTGAAATTGTCGCATTTTTATTTTTACCAAATGAAAATTTATAATTTTGTTTAGTGAAAAATTAAAAATTCGATAAGAATCAAACTATGAAAATTGACGATAAAGTTTTGGTAATCAATTCTATAAGGTTTTCGAAAACCTTATAGAATTTGGGTGAAAGACCGAACTTTATATCAATTGAAAATACTTTACACTTTTCTATATGCGACAATTTGAGATACACCCGCCAACAAATCATTACATCAGATAAAATTTGTACTTTTGCCCAACAATCAAGATTTCAGCTTGTTTATTGAGTAAAATTGGACTTTAGAAATGAAAAAAATCATACAGTATGCAGCGTTGGCACTATTATTATTTGTCTTTCCATTTGGTTCGTATTTGTGGATGAAGAGTGGCTTCAATCAACAAATCGAACACCTCAAAAACCTCGAACCAAAAGGCAAAGTCCCCACATTTTCCTTCCTGACAACCGCAGGAGACAGCCTTCTACCAAAAACGGTACAAGGCAGTCCGCACGCCGTTCATTTTTTTTCCGATAATAAGTTGACACTTGAATTATTGCATCAGATTAGTTTGCAATTTAAGGATAAGGATGTACACGTAATTTCTTATTTGCCGGAGGCAAATTATGATTACACAGGGGTTTTGAAAAAATACAATATAGAAGTAGATAGGAAAAAGTCAAACTGGCACTTCGTAGCTCCACCTGAAGGTATGACACAAGCACAGCTACATGATATGTACCAATTATCACCAAATGATAAAGATAAATTATTGATTGTGGGTAAAGACCTGAATATCAGAGGTTATTATGACACCAATAAAGATGAATTTGAAAATTTGATGATACACCACATGGCACTCATGCTGCCACGAGACAAGAAAAAAGAAATTGGATTCGAACGAACTAAGGAGAAGTAAATTCGTTGACCCGTTATTCGTGTACTCGTTGATTCGTATAAATATTTTGCTTCGCAAAATACAAATAAATCGAATCAACGAATAACGAATCAACAAGTCAACGAATAACGAATCAACGAATAACGAAAAATGAGTACAGTAAAATACACCCAACCACAAATAAAGCGCATGAATAGGCTGGCGATTATTTTGTCCATTGCAGTACCTTTATTGGTGGCGATTTTGATGAATCCGCGTATGCCAAAACTTACGCTGCCCTTTGACCCCTATATTTTACCGCCCTTCTATGCGACGATTAATGCTGTCACAGCAGTTGTACTCATATTAGCCGTTTATTTCATAAAACAACGAAAAATTGACTTGCATCAGCGTATGATATTCATTGCGATGGGACTTTCGGCAATTTTTTTAATTTCCTACGTATTATACCATTCATCCACACAACCAACGAGTTATGGTGGAGAAGGTACTATCCGTTACGTTTATTATTTTTTATTAATTAGTCACATA
>CALHBW010000587.1 GCA_937930625.1 uncultured Saprospiraceae bacterium
CCGTTTAAGTTTGCTTGTGGGATAGTACTCGTCTGACGAAGGTTTTTGTGAAATGTCGTGATTGGTCTCATAAAATATTCGCATTGAATAAAGGGATTCGTCTGACGAGTATTCATTTAGGCAAAGTTAAATGGGTAGCCAGGTTGTGCAAGGGGTTAAAACCCACTTGGAAAGATTTGTCATTTTTAATCTGACCCACAATTTTCACCGTAGTGCCAAAAATATCGACATTTAAAAAGATGTAGGGTATTATAGATTTCTAAAATGCAAGGCAAGTTTGAGCATTGATTTATATTACCGATTAAAGCATGGAACAGTCGGCAGACGAAGGATTTGGCTTCGTCTGACAACTGAGAGATTTACTTCAATAACTCCGGAAATTTCTTCTGAAAACGCTTCAAACGCGGAATGGAAACACTACGTACATAAGGTTGATTGGGATTGAGTTTTTCATAATCTTGGTGATAATCTTCGGCAGGATAGAACTTCTTAAATGGTACTATCTCCGTGGCGATTGGCTTGCTATATTCGCCGGAAGCATCAAGTTTTGCTTTGAAATCTTCTGCTATTTTTTTCTCTTCATCATTTTGATAAAAAATAATGGAGCGATACTGCGAACCGTAATCCGGGTGTTGACCATTGACCGTCGTAGGGTCTTGCGAACCGTAATAGACTTTGACCAAAGTTTCAAAGCTGACGACTTCGGGGTCGTAATAAACTTCGACGGTTTCGGAATGTCCTGTTGTGCCTGTACCAATGAGTCGGTAAGTCGGGTTGGGATGTTTGCCGCCGGCATAACCTGAAACTGCTTCTTCGACACCACGCACACTTTCATATACCGCTTCCACACACCAAAAACAACCGCTTGCAAAGTAGGCTTTGGCGTATTTATCTAATTCACCGGGTGTTTTCTTGGCAACTTTAACCGCTTGAGGGGCAGCCGACTCTGCATTTGGAGAATCATTGGTGACGCCACATGAAGCGAAAATTATTAATAGGGAAAATAACAAAGTATATTTCATAATGATAAACTTTGGATGTAAATCTTATTTGACGATTTTAAAACGAATGAAGAAAGTATTTGTTTCGAGTAGAAGTCAAAGCATTACAATGTGTCACTTTACTGACATGATTATTTTGTGTGCTTGGTTTATTTTCTCTAACTTGCTTTTGTACTTATCATTCAACATTTATTAATAATAAAAATATGTTCACTCATTTTACAAAAAAAATAATCCTATTCGCATTAATTGTTTTCGCCTTTGCAGCTTGTCAGGAGGTGATGACTGATATTGATCCGCCAAGTGTAAATAATACCAATCCTCCGATAGATAGTACGGATGATGTAGTACGCCGTGTATTGATTGAAGAATTTACAGGCGTACAATGTGTCAATTGCCCGCAAGGTGCACAATTGATTGAAAACCTGATTAATACGCATGGCGAACGCCTGATTGCCGTATCTATTCATGCTGGTTTTTTTGCTAATCCTTTATCGCAAAGTCAATTTGATTTGAGTACAGATGAGGGCGGACAATTGGACGCGCTGATAGGTCCTGTACAAGCCTACCCTTCGGCTGCGATTAATCGAAATTCGTTTGGGACGGGCAATAAGATTCATTTCTCGCCATCTTGGGCAGGTTTTGTGGATGAGGAGCTTGCGCTACCGCCGGAATTGGATATACAAATTACCAATTCATTCAATGAAAATAACGGTGAATTGACGAGTAATATCGCCGTAAATTTCCTCGAAACACTGACAGGTGATTTGAGTCTTTCAGTGATGGTTACGGAGAATAATATTGTGGATGCTCAACTCGATACATCGGGCTTGATTGAGGATTATACACACAAACATGTATTGCGTACCATGCTCACGAATGTAGCGGGCAATCCTATCGCGGCACAAGCTACGGGTACGAGTTTGGAGGAAAATTTCACGTTTAATATTCCGGCAGCATGGAATGTTGATAATTGTAGCGTCGTGGCATTTGTGCATCGTACCGCGCCTGATTTGGAGGTTTTGCAGGTGAGTGAGAAGAAGTTGTTTTAATTTGGGGTTTAGTGATTGGTTGATTGGTGATTAGTTGATTAGTGATTGGTTATTAGTTAGTTATGAAATAGTTGCAAGGCGAATGTTTTTATGAAAAATGGGTGTCTGAATACTCAAATATCCACTTTTAATAAAGTATTCGCCTTGCAACTCACGTATAACCATTTAAAGGGAACACCTCCAAATTTCTTATCTTATGCAAACAATATTAGGAGCAAACGGAATCATTGGTGAAGAGTTGGCAAAAGAACTTTTCATAAATTACACCAAGGATATTAGGATTGTCGGAAGAAATCCGATGAAAGTAAATGACACGGATCAGTTATTCAAAGCTGACCTTTTAGACCCGGAGAAAACAAAACAGGCAGTCGAAGGAAGTGACGTCGTTTATTTAACTGTCGGGCTACCTTATTCGTCAGAAGTATTTCTACAAAATTGGCCCATTATCCTAAAAAATACGATTGCGGCTTGTGCTTTACACAAAGCAAAATTGGTCTATTTTGACAATACCTATATGTACGACCAAAGCAAAAAAAATCAAAGCGAAGAAAGTCCTTTTGAGCCAAGTGGCAAGAAAGGTGTTGGAAAAGAAATAGCGGCAAAATTACTATTGGAAGCCATGCAAAATAAAGTAGTGACAGCAGCTATATGCAGAGCACCCGAATTTTACGGACCGGGCAAAACAAAAGGAATAACGAATGCTTTAATTTTTGAAAATATCAAACAAAATAAAAAGCTGAAAGTCCTTTTGAGAGACGACAAAAAGAGAACGCTAATCTACACGCCTGATGCCAGCCGGGCAGTCGCGCTTATCGGAAATACTGAAGATACATTTGGGCAAACATGGCACTTGCCTTGCGATGATAATAGACTGACTTATAGGGAGTTTATTAAGGTAACTTCTGATTTGTACGGTAAGCAATTAGAATATTCTATTGTCCCGAAATGGTTGATAAAGCTCATTTCAATAGTCAACCCATTTATGAAAGAAACCCAAGAATTATTGCCTCGATACGAAACGGATAATATTTTCAGTTCTGCAAAATTCAAAGAAAGATTTCCCGAATTTAAATTGACTACATACCAAGAAGGAATTGCTACTATTCTAAGTGAAATCAAGGCAGGTGATGCACCGTCGAGTAAGCTGCGTTGAGTCATAACTTACATTTTCGGCTTATCATAACGTAAGGATCGGCACCTCCACAGGCTACCTGACCGAACTTTTCAGAGGAACTAAATCACTGAATTTTGATATGTTGGCTAAAATGAATATCGCACTGAATGTGGAGCTTCGAGTGGAAGTGGCGGAGTAAGCACAGGGAGTGCTTCATTTCACTTGTAGAAATGAAAGCGATTGCTTATATTTGTATGAATTGAGAGCATGTTTAAATTTTTCCTGCCTAATAACCAATATCTTATGAACTTGGCTTCACATCAAATCAGTCACTTATCTCGATAAATTCCTTCTTTGATATTTCGCCAAAACCATAAGCTATTGATTATCAGTTTGTAAAAATTTAAACATGCTCTAAAAAATAAAAAAATGTTAGGATTTCCTAAAGCAGCACATAGTAAATACGAGGTCATCATGGACATTTTATCCTTCAAATCATTGCATGAAAAATGGGATGGATTTGATGCTATTCCATTAGAAGTTAGGAGTGCGACCAACTCT